>NZ_JBHVDX010000001.1:0-167479 GCF_042802555.1 Streptomyces sp. NPDC057474
CCCCTAGAAAAAGCAGGGGCGCGGGGACTGCGCGAACAACCCCCACCCACCCGCAACCCGTCATACAACCGCCCCACCCGAGTTCTCCCGCGATCCGCAGCCGAACAAGGAGCCGCAGTCATGCATCTCGACCACACCCACTCCCACGACGGCCCCTCAGCCGTCAGCGCTGACGCGCATCGTCCCGACGGCAGGCGCCGCGCCCTGCGTATCGGGCTCGGCGGTCCCGTCGGGTCCGGTAAGACGGCCACGGTCGCCGCGCTCTGTCAGGCGCTGAGGGACGAGTTGTCGCTCGCTGTCGTGACGAACGACATCTACACGCGTGAGGACGCCGAGTTCCTGCTTCGCGAGGCCGTGTTGCCGCCCGAGCGGATCACGGCCGTGGAGACGGGTGCGTGCCCGCACACCGCGATCAGGGACGACATCTCCGCGAACCTGGAAGCGGTGGAGGATCTCGAGGACGAGGTCGGGCCACTCGATCTCATTCTCGTCGAGTCCGGTGGCGACAATCTCACCGCCACCTTCTCCAAGGGACTCGTCGACGCGCAGATATTCGTCATCGATGTGGCCGGTGGGGACGACATTCCGCGGAAGGGCGGGCCCGGTGTCACGACCGCCGACCTGCTCGTCGTCAACAAGACGGACCTCGCCCCGTACGTGGGGTCCGACCTCGCCCGGATGGCCGCGGACGCGAAGGCGCAGCGGGCGGAGCTGCCGGTGGTGTTCCAGTCGTTGAGGAGTGAGGCCGGGGCCGGGGCCGGGGACGTCGCCGCCTGGGTGCGGGAGAAGCTCGCGGCGTGGACGGCATGACGACGGCCGGAGATGTGACGGCGAACGGGGGCATGGGGACCACCGGCGTCAAGGCCACCGCACGGATCGCGGCCCGCGTCGACGGGCGGGGCGGTACTGCCCTGCCCGTGCTGGAGAGCGACGGGCCCTTGGCGTTGCGCCGTACTCGGGGGAGCGGTGACGAGGCGCGGGTCATGGTGGTCGGGGCCATGAGCGGGCCGCTCGGCGGGGATCGGTTCGCTGTCGAGGCGGAGGTCGGCGAGGGGGCCCGGCTGCGCGTCGGGTCGGCCGCCGCGACGATCGCCTTGCCGGGGCAGGCCAAGGGGGAGGCCCACTACGACGTACGGATCGATGTCGCGGCGGAAGGCGAACTGCGGTGGCTGCCCGAGCAGTTGATCTCCGCGAAGGGCAGCGATCTGTGTGTGTCGACGCGGGTGGAACTCGCCGTCGGGGCGCGGTTGGTGTTGCGGGAGGAGCAGGTGCTCGGGCGGGTGGGGGAGGAGTCCGGGCGGCTCACCAGCCGGCTCAGTGTGTGGTGGGGCGGGCGGCCGTTGCTCGATCAGCAGGTGGGGTGCGGGCAGGGAGCGCCCGTTGGTTGGGACGGGCCCGCCGTGCTGGGCGGGTTCCGTGCGTTGGGGCAACTCGTCGTCGTACGACCGGAGTTCGCCGAGCAGGCGCCAGGGCCGAGGGTGCTGGGGGAGACCGCCGCGCTCACCCCGCTCGCCGGGCCCGCCGTACTCGTCAGCGCGCTCGCGCCCGACGCGCTGCGGCTGCGGCGCGTGCTGGACGAGGCACTCGCCGAGCTGGATGGTTGAGAGCACGTTCAAGAGAAATCCGATCAACGAGCAGGTCGCGGACGTCGTCCCACGCAAACCGCGGCAGACGCTACTGACCTTGATCGGGTGATGTCGGGACCGGCCGTTCGTCATCTCGCGGGCCTATGGGTGCTGCTGGGCATCCGTCGCGAGAGGATCCTCACGTGAGTCAGCCCCTGCCGCAGTTGCCGAAGCCCTGGTTCGTCTTGATTCCCGTCGAGGCCCCACCCGAGGTGCCCACCCAGATCGCTGTCGATCTCGGCAGGACAGGCATCCCCGGCGGGTTCATCGGATACGAGTACCGGCCGCTGAGCGAGCCGGTGTACTTCGAGGGGACCGGTGAGCGGGGGCTGGTCGCCATCGCGACGAGTGGCCTGTGCGGACGCATCGCGGTCGACGTGGCCAGTGGTCAGGTTGTGCATATCCCCAAGATCGAGTCAGCGACGGCCAGTCACGTGAACAAAGACCTCGACTCCTTCAACCGATGCGTCGCGGCCGTGATCGCACGCTTCCCGTTCTATGCGGAAGGTGACGACGAGGGGTGCGAGGAGGTGGCGGAAGAGCTACGCGGTCTCGTCTCCGGCATCGACGAGACAGCTCTCGTGCACAACGGGTTCTGGGAGACCTTCTGCGACGACGTGGCGATCGGGGACTACGCGGACTGGGATGCGTGATCTGCGACCGGTTCCCGGCTTTGGTCAGCCGTCCAGGCTCAGGACGGTGGCTGCGATGGAACGTCGACGAGGTCAGGGCGGTACCGGATCGCCTTGAGCCGACCTTTCACAGCTCTGGTGCTCTCACCGAGGTTCGCGGCGGCCAGGTTGCCAAGGTCGCGCTTGACCAGCGCCCAGATGCCGTCGGTCGGATTGAGGTCAGGGGTGTGAGCCGGGGGAAACAGGGGTGTGAGCCGAGGGAAAACGGTCAGCCACTCGGCATTCGCGTCGATGAATTCCTTCATACCGGCGGTCAGGTGGAGGCGGACGTCGTCCCACACCGGCACGATCGGGCCCCGAGCCGGATACGGGCGTGGACGGCCAGGTTGCGGAAGCCCCGCAGCCGAAGCCCTTCGGCTCGTTCTTACGGCCCCGATACTCGCGGATCGCAGAGATGAGCCGAGACCGTCGCCCCGGCTTGAAGCAATCCAAGCAGTACACCCCGGTGGACGTGAAGGCCAGGAAGGGCCCGCCGCCCGTCCTGGTCGTCCAGTGCGAGCGTGACGCGGCCACCCCCGTACGAGGGTGCCGTCGAGCTGCACAAGCGGTTTCAAGGGCTCCTGCCTGATCACGGAGAAGAAGGCCGGCTCCCACGGGGTCACCAGCCTGGTCAACCCGTGCGTCAACGAGCGCGTGGACACCTACCTGCTCACCGGCAAGGTGGGCAGGGCCGACGTGAAGTGCGCCCCGCACGCCACGCCGACGCCGTAGGTCCAGCCGTAGTTCCATGCGAGCCGGAAGTGGGCGGCCGGGAAACCCGGTCGTCCCCTTCCGGATGTGCTCATGCGGTCACACCGGCCGCCGCGCCAGCCACGCGTCCTCCGCCGCGTAGTCGAAGAGGTCCCCGTACACCTCGGCCATCCTGGGATAGGCCTCCCGCCAGTACCGTCCGCCCGCCAGCCGGTTCTCGATCCACGCGACCGTCTCCGGCAGCGACTCCGCATAGCGGACCACCGGGCGGTAGCCCAACTCCCGCTCGGCCAGCGACATGTCGCACACCACGGGCACCGGCACGGACCAGGGTGTGTCGCCCACGGTGGGCGCCGGGGCGGGGCCGTCCACGAGCACGTTCTCCGTCTCGACGCCCATCACCGCGTCGATCGCGGCGGCGATCTCGGCGACGGTCGGAGCGTCGGGGTCGACGGCGTTCAGCGCCCGTGTCCCCGGCTGCGCGGCGGCCAGCCGGATCAGTTCGGCGATGTTGTGGACGCTTGCCGGATGGAAGCGGCTCCCACCGCCGTACGCGAGGATTCGGCGGGGCCGGCCGTCCAGGTTGCGCTTCACGAAGTGCAGCTCGCGCGGTGTACGGCAGTGCGGCCCGTGGATGGCGCCCGCGCGCAACAGGGTCGTGGGCAACAGGTCGCCCCCGGCGAGGAGTTCGCGCTCCAGGCCCGCCTTGCGCGTGCTGTACGAGGTGTCGTCCGGCCGGATCGTGCGCTGGCTCTCGGGAAGAGGAAGGGGGTATTCGGGGAAGCCGTCCGGCTCCGCCTGGGTGTCGAAGTTGCGGCCCTTGTCGTCCTCATACACCGACACACTGGAGACGACGACCGCCGATCCGACCCGGTCGGCCCGCGCGAGCAACTGCCGGGCGTGTTCGGGGCCGTACGCGACCATGTCCACCAGCACGTCACAGCCGTCGCCGATCGCGGCCGTCAGCGCCGCGTCGTCGCCACGGTCGGCCGGTACGGCCCGTACGTCCTCCGGCCAGCCGTCGTCCCGGCCGCCGCCCCGCGAGACGGCCGTGACCGCCCAGCCGTCCCGCGCCAGCGCGCCCACGGCCACCCGGCCGATCTGTCCCGTCGCTCCGATCACCACAGCACGTCGTGTCATGCCCCGACCGTACGACGCCCGCGCCCCGACCGCCGGGATGTCTTCTACCGGCAGAACACCTCGACGTCGTCGGCCGCGGGGAACGTACTCGACTCGACCCGATCGGCCGAGACTCGCTCAACTCAACGGCATGCGCGGGAACTTGCGCTCCTTCGCCGCCGCGGCCTCCTCCGCCTTCGCGACGGCCGCGTACTGGTCGACGTACTCCTGCTCGGAGAGCGAGAGGATCGCGTACATGATCTCGTCGGTGATGGCGCGCAGGACGGCCTTCTCGTTCTCCATGCCCTCGTAGCGGGAGAAGTCGAGAGGCTTGCCGAAGCGGATGACGACGGGATGGATGTTGGGGATGACCTTGCCCGGGGGCTGCGCCTCGAAGGTGCCGATCATGGCGCAGGGGACGACGGGCACGCGGGCCCTGAGCGCCATGACCGCGACGCCGACCTTGCCCTTGTAGAGACGGCCGTCGTGCGAGCGGGTGCCCTCGGGGTAGATGCCGAGGAGTTCGTCCTTGCTCAGCACACCGAGCCCCTCGCGGATGGCGGCCTGACCCGCCTCCTTGCCGGAGCGGTCGACCGGGATCTGTCCGGCGCTGTGGAAGAAGAACGCCGTCAGCCGGCCCTTCAGACCCGGGCCGGTGAAGTACTCGGCCTTCGCCAGGAACGTGATGCGGCGTTTGAGGATCGCGGGCATCAGGAAATGGTCCGCGAAGGACAGGTGATTGCCCGCGACGATGGCCGCGCCCGACGACGGCACGTGTTCGAGGCCTTCGATGCGAGGCCGGAACACCACTCTCAGCAGCGGACCCAGAAGCACGTATTTGAGCAGGTAGTAGAACACGGCGTCTCCCTCACGCTACCGGATCGGCTCTATGAACGTGTTCCGCCAGGTCACAGCAGACATGCGCGCACTCAATCGTTTTGCGGGTGTGGCCGTCTGCGGGCAGGTCTGATCGGACTCACGCTGACTCCTTGCTGACTTTGCTGACTTTGCTGACGTTGCGTCAGGCGCATGAGCGCTGGTGAGCCTCGTCCTGCGTGTCGACGATTGATCGTAGCCCGATGCGCCATGTCACCGGGAGCACCCCGACCTGCCGGCGTTACCTTGCAACGGTCTTCTGGCCGAACTGTGTGGGCAGCATGCGCCGGGTGTGCCAGGCGGCACCGAACAGCAGGAGGGCTGCGGCGAACGAGACGCCCGCGCTCTCGGCGGCCCCGGTCGGCACGTCCTCGGTGAAAGTGCCCCACGGAGCCTTCACCGTCCTGCTGGGACAGGAGATGTCGGTCCCGCCGCCGCGGACGATCGGATGGCGGTATTCCATCTCTTCCACAGAGCGGCAGGCGCTGATGTCGTCGCGGGCCCGACGGCTCCGCCCAGCACGCAGGCGGCGATCAGCGCGGCGGCCACGCTCCACCGCGATGCGGGACGCAGACGGTCGGCGGTGCCGCCCTCGCCGTGCAGCCGGCTCCGGCGACGCCAGAGGGCCGTGATCGGCCCGCGCAGCAGCCGGTGGACGGCGACCAGGCAGAGGGGGAAGCACAGGTCGACGCCCAGGCCCCAGCCGAGCGAGTAAGCGTTCGGCGGGTTGAGGAAGGGTTCGTACCAGTCGTCGGAGCCGGTCGCGGAGCTGCCGAGGGCTCCGAGGAGGCCCGCCACCACCTCGCGATCCAGCGGGAGATGGCGGACGGCCGCTACCCGCTGCCCGACGACGTCACCACGGGCGCCGACGCCCGCCTGCTGGACGACGCGCTGTCGCCGAAGGTGCGCGCGGCCTACCTCGTCCGTCGAGGGAGGGGTGTGGTCGATCCGGAGGCCTCCGCCCGCGCGCTCGGGGAGGCGCTCGCCGCCGCCGGTGTGAAGGTCCACGAGAACGCGGAAGCCACCGGGTTCCGGTCCACCGGCGGACGGCTCACCGCGCTGCGCACCGCGCAGGGAGAGATCCCCTGCTCGGCCCTCGTCGTCGTGGCCGGGATGCGTTCCCCCGGCCTGCTGCGCGCCCTGGGCGGTCCGCTGCCCCTCCAGGCGGGCAAGGGCTCCAGCTTCTCCGTGGACCTGGATCCGGCGCCGCGTCACACGCTGTACTTCGGCGAGCGCCGGGCCGTCGCCTCACCGATCGGGGGCAGCACGCGCATCGGCGGCACGATGGAGCTGAGCGGCAACAACAACCGCCTCGACCGGCGTCGGGTCGTCGCGGTCGCCCTCGCCAACCGGCACTGTCTGGGCCGCTGGTTCGACGATCCGGACGATCTGGTCGGACTCATCCGCGATCCGTGGGTGGGTGGGCGGCCGTTCCTCCCGGACGGGCTGCCCGTCGTCGACCGGGTCCCCGGCCACGACAACGCGTACGCGGCGACCGGGCACGGGATGCCCGGGGTCACGCCGGGGCCGGTGACGGGGCATCGGCTTGCCGAGTACGTCGTCACCGGGCGGCGGTCTGACGTCCTCTCGCCGTTTCGCTTCGACCGGCTGCGGTCCTGAGCAAGGGTTTTCGCCCCCGCCGCCCCGCCCCTTCCCTTCCTGTCCCCAGGGGCGGCTGCCCCTTCGACCCCGCTTCTGGGAGCTGCGCCCCCAGGCCCCCGCTCACTGGGGTGTCTGGGGGCGGTGTGTTGCGTGCGGGTTTTGTGTGGCTGGTCGTGCATTCCCCGCGCCCCTGCCGGGCGCGGGTGTTGGACTCCTGGGTTCAGGAGCCCTCCCTCAGGACCTCCCCCAACGTTCCCAGCGCGGAGCGGAGTTCCGTTCCCGTGATCGTCAGGGGTGGGGCCAGGCGGATGGTCGAGCCGTGGGTGTCCTTGACCAGGATGCCCCGGTGCATGAGGCGGTGGCTGATCTCCCGCCCCGTGCCGATCTCGGGGTCGACGTCGACGCCGGCCCACAGCCCGCGCGCCCGGAAGCCGACCACGCCCCGGCCGACCAGTTCCGTGAGCCCGTCCCGCAGGAGTCCGCCCAGTTCGGCGGCCCTGAGCTGGAACTCTCCGGTGCGCAGCAGCTCGACCACCGCCGAACCGACCGCCGCCGCGAGGGGGTTGCCGCCGAAGGTCGACCCGTGCTCACCGGGACGCAGGACCGACAGCACCTCCCGGCGGGCCACCACCGCCGACACCGGCACGATGCCACCGCCGAGCGCCTTGCCGAGCAGCACGGCGTCCGGGAGGACGTCCTCGTGCTCGACGGCGAGTGTGCGGCCGGTGCGGCCGAGGCCCGACTGGATCTCGTCCGCGATGAAGAGACAGCCGGTGCGGCGGGTCAGCTCGCGCACTCCGCGCAGATAACCGTCGTCCGGGATGAGGACGCCCGCCTCGCCCTGGATGGGCTCGATGAGCACCGCGGCCGTCGTCTCGTCGATCGCCGCCTCCAATGCGGCGAGGTCGTTGTACGGGACCACACGGAAGCCGGGGGTGAACGGGCCGAAGCCGTCGCGGGCCACCGGGTCCGTGGAGAAGCTGACGATCGTCGTCGTACGGCCGTGGAAGTTGTCGGCGGCGACGACGATGGTGGCCTGGTCGGCGGGGACGCCCTTCACCTCGTACGCCCATTTGCGGGCCACCTTGATCACGCTCTCCACGGCCTCGGCGCCCGTGTTCATCGGCAGCACCATGTCCAGGCCGGTCAGCGCGGCCAGGGACTCGGCGAACTCGGCGAGCCGGTCGTTGTGGAAGGCCCGCGAGGTGAGGGTGAGCGTGTCGAGCTGTCGGTGCGCGGCATCGATCAGCGCGGGGTGGCGGTGGCCGAAGTTGAGGGCGGAGTAACCGGCCAGCATGTCCAGATAACGGCGGCCCTCGACGTCCTCGACCCAGGTCCCCTCGGCCCGGGCGACGACCACGGGCAGCGGGTGGTAGTTGTGCGCGAGGACGGGTTCCTCGGCGCGGATGAGGTCGGCCGACGAACGCGTGCGGGCGGGGGCGGTCATGAGCGGACCTCCAGGGTCGCGGGGCGGACCGCCGGAACCGGGCGGCGGGTCTCCTGGGTCACGTGGGTCACGGGCGGATCTCCTGGGTGACGCACTTGATGCCGCCGCCGGCCTTCTGGAACTCCGACAGGTCGACGGGGACGGGAACATAGCCCTGCCGGGTGAGCTGGTCGGCGAGTTCCTTGGCGCGGGGCGAGATGAACACGTGGCGGCCGTCGGACACCGAGTTCAGGCCGAAGGCCATGGCGTCCTCGCGGGTCGCGATCACCGCGTCCGGGTAGAGCCGGGCGAGGACCGCGCGGCTGCCGGGCGAGAACGCCTCCGGGTAGTACGCGATGTTGCCCGCGGAGCCGTCGCTCCCGTCGTCGAGGACGAACAGCGCGGTGTCCAGATGGTAGAAGCGCGGGTCCACGAGCTGGAGGCTGATCACGGGGACACCGAAGAACTCCTGCGCCTGGCGATGGGCCTCACGGGTGGTGCGGAAGCCGGTCCCGGCGAGCAGACAGCGGCCGGTCGGCACCAGGTCGCCCTCTCCCTCGCACACCGACTCGGAACGCAGCACGTCGTACCCGGCGCTCTTGAACCAGGCTTCGTACGCGGTGGACTCGGGGCGCCGCTCGGGCGCGTGGAACAGCGAGCCGAGGACACGGCCGCCGAGGACGAGTGCGCAGTTGGCCGCGAACACCATGTCGGGCAGCGCCGCCACCGGCTCCACGGTGTCCACGGTGTGGCCGAGGGTCCGGTAGGCGCGGATCAGCTCCTGCCACTGATCCTGGGCGAGGTCGACGTCCACGGGGGTGTCCGGATGCATCCAGGGATTGATCGAGTACTGCACGGCGAAGTGTCTGGGTTCACAGACGAGAAAGCGCCGAAGGCGCGGCACACGGCTGTCGGGCACAGAGGGTTTCTCCGCTTCCTGCGGTGTCGGCTGGGATATCACCAAGGTAGGAATCGGGACAGGCGCACGACAAGGAACAAACGTTGCGTGTTCACGCAGTAATGCTGCGTATTGGTCGAGCTCAGCGCACGTTCGCTGCGTCCTGGGTCGCCCCGGCCTCCGGAGCCTCCGGCAGCAGGTGCGACAGCACCATGTAACTGATCGTCTTCCGGATGAACGGCTCGGTGCGGATCCGCTCCAGCACCTCCTCGAAGTGCTCCACATCGATGGCCCGTACGTGCAGCAGCGCGTCCGCGCCACCGGTCACCGTCATCGCCGCGGTGATCTCCGGATGGTTGCGCACGACCTCCGCGAGCCGTCGGGGCGGCGCCGCGCCCTCGCAGTACACCTCCACATACGCTTCCGTGCGCCAGCCGAGCGCCGCCGGCTGCACCGTGGCCGTGAACCCGGTGATCACCCCGGTCTCGCGCAGCCGGTCCACCCGCCGCTTGACCGCGGTTGCCGAAAGACCGATGGCCGAGCCGATCTCGGCGAAGCTGGTCCTCGCGTTCGCCATCAACGCCGTGATGATCTTGCGGTCGAGCTCGTCGAACGCCGCGGACTTGCTGCTCATGCGGGCACTGTATCCAGCGGCACGCCTCCGCGGACGTCGTGCGGCGCGCGCCCGTGTGCAGTCATACGAATTACTCCTACACTCCACGTTCATGCTGCGCGCGCTCGCCGTCGATGACGAGAAACCCTCCCTCGAGGAGCTGCTGTACCTGCTGAACGCGGATCCACGGGTCGGCAGTGCCGAGGGCGCGAGCGACGCCACCGAGGCACTACGGAGGATCAACCGCGCCCTGGAGTCCGGCCCCGACGGTCCCGAGGCGATCGACGTCGTCTTCCTCGACATCCACATGGCCGGACTCGACGGTCTCGACCTCGCCCGCCTCCTCACCGGCTTCGCCCGGCCCCCGCTCGTCGTCTTCGTCACCGCGCACGAGGGTTTCGCCGTCCAGGCCTTCGACCTCAAGGCAGTCGACTACGTCCTCAAGCCCGTCCGCCGCGAACGCCTCGCCGAGGCGATACGCCGGGCCGCCCAGCTCCGCGACACGGCAACGGCCACGGCCCCGCCGATACCGGTCCACGAACCCGACCCCGACCAGATACCCGTCGAACTCGGCGGGGTGACCCGCTTCGTCGCCGTCGACGACATCACCCACGTCGAGGCCCAGGGCGACTACGCCCGACTGCACACGTCCCAGGGCAGCCACCTCGTCCGCATCCCCCTCTCCACCCTCGAAGAGCGCTGGCGCGCACGCGGGTTCGTCCGCATCCACCGCCGCCATCTCGTCGCCCTGCGGCACGTCGGCGAACTCCGCCTGGACGCGGGCACGGTCAGCGTCCTCGTCGGCCCGGTGGAACTCCAGGTCAGCCGCCGCCACGCACGCGAGCTGCGCGATCTGCTGATGCGCCGGACCACGGGCTGAGGAGCCGCCATGCCGAACGACCCCACCGAACGCCGCGTCGTCGTCACCGGAGTGCCCCGCCGTACCCGCCGAGGTTCGGGCCACCATCGCCCGCGCACCGAGATCGACGAACAGACCACCCTCGGCCACACCTACGTCCGCTCTCTCATGCGCAGCCAACTCCGCGCCGCCCTCGCCGTGTTCGCGGTCCTGGTGCTGCTGGTCGCCCCGCTGCCCCTGGTCTTCGCCGCGATGCCGGACGGCGCCGGCCTGGAGTGGGCCCTCCTCGGCTTCGGCATCTACCCGCCCCTGGTCCTCCTCGCCCACTGGCACGTCCGCCGCGCCGAACGCAACGAGCAGGACCTCGTCCGGCTCGTCGAGGACCGCTGAGGCGACGGAAGCAATGAACCCGTGAACGAGGAGACCGGAAGCAAGGCATGAACGAGAACTACGCCGTCCCCGCGGTCGCCCTCGTCGTCGTCGCGACCGTCTTCGTCGGCGCCTTCGGCCTGCGCATCTCCCGGACCACCTCCGACTTCTACGTCGCCTCCCGCACCGTCGGCCCCCGCCTCAACGCGGCCGCGATCAGCGGCGAATACCTCTCCGCCGCCTCCTTCCTCGGCATCGCCGGCCTCGTCCTCGTCCAGGGCCCCGACATGCTCTGGTACCCGGTCGGCTACACCGCCGGCTACCTCGTCCTCCTGCTGTTCGTCGCCGCCCCGCTTCGCCGCTCCGGCGCGTACACCCTGCCGGACTTCGCCGAGGCCCGGCTCGCCTCCAAGACCGTACGACGGCTTGCGGGGGCCTTCGTCGTCGGCGTCGGCTGGCTCTACCTCCTGCCCCAACTCCAGGGCGCGGGGCTGACGTTGAACGTGCTCACCGACGCCCCCGAGTGGCTCGGCGGCGTCATCGTCGCCGTCGTCGTCTCCGCCACGGTCGCGGCCGGCGGTATGCGCAGCATCACCTTCGTGCAGGCCTTCCAGTACTGGCTCAAACTCACCGCCCTCCTCGTCCCCGCGCTCTTCCTCGTCCTCGCCTGGCAGGGCGACGGCGCCCCGCGCCACGCCTTCGACGAGCCCGCGACGTTCCGCGAACAACGCGTCGTCCGCGTCGACGAGACCCTCGACCTGTTGCTCACGAGCCCGCTCACCGTCACCGCCTCCGGCACGATCGACGGCCGCCGCTTCGACGACCGGCGCGTCGACCTGCCCACCGGCACCCACCGCATCGACCGGGGCACCCGTCTGACCTTCACCAAGGGCGACACCGTCCCCGTCGCAGACCGCGGCACCAACGGCGGCATGTCCACCTCGCTCGCCGCGGGCCGCGAGGAACGCCCGCTGTACGCCACCTACGGGCTGATCCTCGCCACCTTCCTCGGCACGATGGGCCTGCCGCATGTCGTCGTCCGCTTCTACACCAGCCCGCACGGCGTCGCCGCCCGCCGCACCACGGTCGTCGTCCTCGGCATGATCGGCTTCTTCTACCTCCTGCCGCCGCTCTACGGGGCACTCGGCAGGCTCTACGCCCCCGACCTCACCCTCACCGGCGACGCCGACGCGGCCGTCCTCCTGCTCCCGGACCGCATGATCGGCGGCCTCGGCGGCGACCTCCTCGGCGCGCTGGTCGCGGGCGGCGCCTTCGCAGCGTTCCTGTCCACCGCCTCGGGCCTGACCATGGCGGTCGCCGGGGTGCTCACCCAGGACGTCCTGCCCGCACGTGGCGTACAGCACTTCCGGCTCGGCACGGTCCTCGCCATGGCCGTGCCGCTCGCGGCGAGCGGCCTGGTCGGCGGACTGCCCGTCGCCGACGCGGTCGGCCTCGCCTTCGCCGTGTCCGCCTCCTCCTTCTGCCCGCTGCTCGTCCTCGGCATCTGGTGGCGGCGCCTGACCCCGCCGGGCGCCGCCGCGGGCATGCTCGTCGGCGGTGGCGCGGCCCTCCTCGCGGTCGCCGCGACCATGGCGGGATACCCCGGCACCGGCACCCTGCACGCCCTGCTGGCCTGGCCCGCCCTCTGGTCCGTACCGCTCGGCTTCCTCACGATGGTCCTGGTGTCCCTGGCCACCCCGGGCAAGGTCCCGCCCGAGACACCGGCGATCCTGGCGCGCTTCCACCTCCCGGAGGAACTGGTCGGCGGCCGAACGCGCGCGGCGACCAAGGAGATCGAACTGTGGCGGCGGTGAGGACGAGGACAGATCGAACCGGGGCGGCGTGAGGACGGGCGGAAGGGAACCCACGAGCGGTGAGCGGTGTACCAATTGCAGGAGGTGAGCGATGAGCGGTGAAGTGACCGGGTTCCTGGCAGGGTTCTGCGTGGCCCTGCTCCCGCTGCTGGCGGCCGGGTTCTGGCTCGGCCGCCGCACGGCCCGACCGCGCAACAGCCTCGGCGGGCTCGGCACGCCCGTCGAGCACGCCACCTTCCAGACCCTGCACACCGCCACCCTCGCCGCGCCCCCGCTGCGCGCCGGCCTCACCGAGGAGACCGCCCGCAGATCCGCCAAGCGGCTGCGCACCCTGCTCGGCACGGACGCGCTGTGCCTCACCGACCATGAATCGGTCCTCGCCTGGGAGGGCGTCGCGGAGCACCACCGCGCCGAGATCATGGGCCGGCTGGCAGGCCCCCTGGAGACCGGCCGGGGCGAGGCCTTCCGGCTGACCTGCGACATCCTCGACTGCCCGGTGCGCTGGGCGGTCGTCGCCCCCCTCACGGTCGACGACCGCGTCCACGGGGCGCTCGTCGCCTGCGCGCCCCGCGAGTCCGCCGTCCTCGTACGAGCGGCCGGGGAGGTCGCCCGCTGGGTCTCCGTCCAGCTCGAACTGGCCGATCTCGACCAGTCCCGCACCCGGCTGATAGAGGCCGAGATCAAGGCCCTGCGCGCCCAGATCTCCCCGCACTTCATCTTCAACTCGCTCGCGGTGATCGCCTCGTTCGTCCGCACCGACCCCGAGCGCGCCCGCGAACTCCTCCTGGAGTTCGCTGACTTCACCCGCTACTCGTTCCGCAAGCACGGTGACTTCACCACCCTCGCCGACGAACTCCACGCCATCGACCACTACCTGGCGCTGGTCCGGGCCCGCTTCGGTGACCGGCTCTCGGTCACGCTCCAGATAGCCCCCGAGGTCCTGCCGGTCACCCTGCCCTTCCTCTGCCTCCAGCCCCTCGTCGAGAACGCGGTGAAGCACGGCCTCGAAGGCAGGACAGTGATTGCCGCAGGCAAGAGCCACATCAGCATCACCGCGCAGGACGCGGGCGCCGAGGCGCTCGTCGTCATCGAGGACGACGGCGTCGGCATGGAACCCGACGTGCTCCGCCGCATCCTCGCCGGCGAGACCAGCCCGTCGGGCGGCATCGGCCTCAGCAACGTCGACGAGCGGCTCCGCCAGGTGTACGGCGACGACCACGGCCTCGTCATAGAGACCGCGGTCGGCGCGGGCATGAAGATCACCGCCCGGCTGCCCAAGTACCAGCCGGGCGTACACCCGGACGGGGGAATTCCCCGGGCCTGAGGATCACAGGGCGTGAGCCTCAGGTGCGCGACGCCACCATCCCCAGCGTCAGCAGGCCCAGGACGACCCATCCGAACCACAGCCAGCCATTGCTGCCGAGCGCCACCGAGTAGGCCGTCACCACGACCAGCCCACCGACGGTGAGCACCCCCATGGTCTTCGTCGAACCGGGCATCGCAACACCCTTCCTCAGGTTTCTTCTCCCTCCATGGTGCCCCCACTGCCGGAAATGACAGTGCAGACGACGTAATGCGCACCCTTTTTCCAGCCGTCCTCGCTGATCCAGAAACCGGAACCGGTGATGCCGGGCTCATAGCCGTACTGCTGCGGCGGCAGGTTCTTCTCACAGACGGCGAGAGCCTGGTCCTGAGCGTTGTCGTACGTGGTCCCGGGGCTCATCTCGTAGAAGCCGAGCACCTTCTGCCGGTGACGGTCCTGGCAGGAGACCAGCCGGATCTTGTTGCCGGAGATCGGGTCGAGGCAGTCCTGCTTCTGCAGGGTGGCTACGTCGATGAGCACCGTCTCGCCCACCGTGCGGTGCTCGCCGATCGGCCCGTACACCGGCCTGCGCTCGCCCAGCAGCAGACAGGCGACCCGATGGCCGGCGGCGTCGAAGCCGTCGTCGGTAGGGAGCACGGCGTAGGTCCGGACGTCCACGAGCTTCTCGCGGGCTTCCACCGTGAGCTGCTCGCACTGGGCGGCCCCGACCGCCCGGGCGTCCTCGGCGGACGACGCCTCGTAGGACGCCATCACCTGTCCGTCCATCGCGCGGCCCGCGCACTCGGGCACGACCCGAAGCCGGGCGGCGTCCGCGAACGGGGTGTCGGTCCAGGTGACGTCCACGCAGTCGCCGTCCTTCAGCGGCTCCACCAGCCCCACGGTCTTCCCGTACGGCAGGTCCGCGCTCCCGGTGTCACCGCTGCCGCCCAGCCCGCCCGGCAGATCCTTCATGTTCCCCATGGCGTACCAGCTGCCGCCGACCACGAGGGCCAGCCCGAGGGTGGTGGCCATGCCCGCGAGGAGGGCCCGGCTGCGGTGCCGACGGCGGCGCCCGCCGGTTCCGGTGGTCCGAGGGGGAGGACGGAAGCCCTGGCCGCCGGCCGACCGGGGTTCCGCCGGGGACCAGACGTCCTGCCCGCCGTGCCCGCCCGACGGCGCGTACCACGGTGTCTCGTGCGCGGCCCGGGGGGCGACGGGGATCTCCGGCTCCACCGTGTGCGTGGGCTCGCTCGCCCACTGCGGCTGCGAGCCCAGGTCGGGCTCGGTGCGCGGATGGGCCTGGGGCGTGACGATCGCGGAGAGCGCCGCCTCGGTCTCGGCGGCGGTGATCCGGCGCACGGGGTCCTTGGCGAGCATGGCGGCCAGCACCGGCTCCAGCGCGCCCGCCCGCAGCATGGGACGCGGCTCCTCCAGGACGACGGCCGTCAGCGCCGCGATCTCCGAGTCTCGGTCGAAGGGCCCGTACTCCTCGACGGCGTGGTACAGCGTGCAGCCCAGCGAGAACAGGTCGGACGCGGCGGTCGGCGGCCCGCCCTGCGCCCGCTCGGGTGCAAGGTATCCGGTGGTCCCGACCAGGACGTGCGTACGTGTGTACCGGGTCTCCTGGGTGTCGGGCTGGACGGAGATGCCGTAGTCGGTGAGGAGCACACGCGCGTACGGCGATCCGGCGCGGTCCGGGGCGAGCAGGATGTTGGCGGGCTTGACGTCCCGGTGCATGATGCCGCGCTCGTGCCCGGCGGTCAGCGCGTCCAGCACGGCGAGCCCGATCCGGGCGCACTCGGCGGGCGCGAGGGCGCCCCGCTGAGCGACGAGCGCTTTCAGGTCGAGGGCGCCCGGCACGTACTCCATGACGATCCACGGCAGTTCGTCGTGTTCCAGGACGTCGTGCACGGTGACCACGTTCGGGTGGGCGCGCAGCCCGGCGGCGTGCCGGGCCTCGGCACGGGCGCGGGCCACCCGGGCCGTGCGCTCCCGCTCGGCCTCGCCCGGATTGCGGAACACGATCTCCTTGAGCGCCACCTCGCAGTCCAGTTGACGGTCGTGCGCCAGCCAGACATGGCCCATGCCGCCGCTGCCCAGCCGGTTCAGCAGGAGATAGCGGTCGGCGATGACCCGGCCGACTCCCGAATGCGGTGTTCCTGACTGCATCGGTCACTCCCAGGGTTCAGATCCACATGAACTGGGCCGGTTCCTCGACGGGATCGTCCGGGTCCCTCGAATCGCTCGGATCCCCTGGACTCCCCGGGGCGTCGGACGGCGGATCGCCGGTCGGATCGGGAGCGCTCGTCGTCGGGGTGTCGGTGGGCGGGCCGCTGTCCTGCGGTGGGGGCGGATCGGGGTCGGGAGTCGTCGGCGGCCTGGTCGACTTGGTGGGGCTGGGCGGCGTCGACGGAACGGTGGGGGTGGAGGTGGGCGTGGGGTCCGGCGAAGGCTCCTCGGAGGACTTGGACGGCGACGGCGCCAGTGACGTGCCGCCCGTCGAGGGGGGAATGGTCGACTCCGTGGGCGACGAGCCGCCGTCCGGCGGGGAGGATTCCCCGCCCGACGGGGTCGTGTTCCGGTCCGTCGGCTTCGAGTCGCTCTCCGACGGCGACCCGCCCGACGACGTGCCGTCCGACGACGTGCCGTCCGACGACGATCCGTCCGACGACGATCCGTCCGACGACGATCCGTCCGTCTCCGAGGGCTCCGTCGGCCCCGGACCCGTCCTCGTGGAGCCGGAGTCCGAGCCCGACCCTGAACCCGAGCCTGACCCCGACCCCGACCGGGGCTCCGAGTCGTCGGTGCTCTCTTCGGAGGTCCTGCTCGGCCAGTCCACGTGCAGCGCAACCGCGGCGCCGAACCCCAGCTCGGCGCCCGGCCCGGGGCTGGACCCGGTCACCGGTGCGTCACCCGGCGGCATCTCGTCCCCGGCGACGGTCACCGCCAGGCCCTTGTCCGCCATGGCCGCACTGGCCTCGCCGAACGTCATCCCCCGCACCTTCGGCACGGCCTGCCGCGCCCGCGTGTCGAACGTCGTGTCGGACTCGCCCGTGGTGCCGACGTCCCGGCTGATTCCCTGGTCCGGGTCCTCGACGTCGACGAGCTTGATCTCCTTCAGCGGCTGAGGCGCGGGCTTGACGACGACCACCGCGGACTCGTCGTAGCCCTTCCACTCCTTGTTGTCGCCGGCGAACTCCACCTCGATGCGCTCGGGGTCCTCGTCGAACGCGCGCAGCGGATTTCCGCAGCTGCACTTCACGGCGGGCAGGCCCTGATCGTCGACCAATACCGCGATACCGGCTTCCAGCAGCGCGTCGAAGGGGACGGCTTTGCCCTTCTTGTAGTCGTGGTTCTTCGCGAGGGTGTCGTGGCGCAGGAGAACGGGCGTGAGTTCGTCGAGATAATGTCCGATGCCGTCGACATCGATTCCGGCGATCCGGGCCCATTCCTGAGCCTTTTTCTCGTTCTCGGGAGCGGTGAGGAAATCCTCCAGCTTGCGCACGTCGCAGACCTTCGGTTTCTGCGTGCCGCCGTACAGGCCGGGGGTGTTGCCCTGTTGCAGACCGCTGTGCGGCTCCAGGGACCTGAGGTCGGGCTCGTCCCGGCCCAGCTGTTCGCCCTCGTCGAAGAAGGGTGCGAGGGACGGTACCCCCGCGGCCACCGCCTTCACCGCGAGCAGCGACGGGGCCGAGTCACCGCAACCACTCAGGACCACCGCGCCCACCAGCAGGACGGCGATTCTCCGGGCAGTCGATTTCCCGGCCTTTCGCAAACATGTTCGCAAGCATGCGTGAATTGTCATGACCGCTCCCCCCGGCGGTTTCCCCCGTCACCCCGCAGCGCGGACGCGGGGCTCACGCATCATGCTACTGAAGGGCAAAGCCTTTCGGTCAAGGAAAAAGGAAAGGAGCGCGGTCGTGTGGCCAAACAAAAGAATGGGGACACGGCGGAGAAATGTGGGTTCAGCGACTGCGTGCGTTGAGTGAGGCGAGGTAGGCGTTGTACGCCTCGAGTTCCTTGTCGCCGTCCCGGTCGGCCGCGCGGTCCGTGCGCCGGGCCTGCCGCTGCTCGGAGCCGTACCACTGGAAGAGCAGCGCGAGCAGCACGAGCACCGAGGGGATCTCGCTGAACGCCCAGGCGATGCCGCCGGCCGCGTTCTGGTCGGCGAGCGCGTCGATACCGAGGGAGGCGGGCGGGTTCTCGTACGTCTTCACCATCGGCGTGGACGCCATCATCAGCGCGATGCCGAAGAACGCGTGGAACGGCATGCCCGCGAACAGCTCCAGCATCCGGATCAGATAGCCGGGCCGGTGCGGCCCCGGGTCCACGCCCATGATCGGCCAGAAGAAGAACAGTCCGACCATCAGGAAGTGCGTCATCATCACGATGTGGCCCGGCGTCGACCCCATCAGGAAGTCGAACATCGGCGTGAAGTACAGCCCGTACAGGCTCGCGATGAACATCGGGATCGTGAACGCCGGATGCGTGACGATCTTCATGTACCAGCTGTGCAGGAACATCAGCAGCAGCTCACGCGGCCCCTTCCGCCCTCTCCCCGCCACCGGCAGCGCCCGCAACGCCAACGTGACCGGCGCCCCGAGCAGCAGCAGGATCGGAGCCAGCATGCTGATCACCATGTGCTGCACCATGTGCACGCTGAACATGACCATGCCGTAGTCGTTCAGCCCGGTACACGTCACCAGCATCACGAGCAGCACACCCACGACGAACGCGACCGTCCGCCCCACCGGCCACTTGTCCCCCCGCCGCACGAGCCGCACGACGCCCCAGCCGTACAGGGCGAGCCCCACCAGACAGGCGACGAGGAAGAACGGGTCGGCCGACCACGCGAGTCCCCGCCCGAGGGTGAAGGGCAAAAGCCCCATACCATGCCCGCTGTGGTCCATCCGCCGGCTCCTGCTTCGTGGGGGGTTGTGCTGTCTGTCCGCCCCCAGACTAGAACCGCCCCCGGCCGCGTTTGCGACCGGGGGCAGGGCAGCGGGCCCCGTCAGGGGCGCGGGGCTGTGTCGATATGCGGCTCCGCCGCGTGGGCGCGGTCAACCACGAACCACCCGCAGCCCGCACACGACACTCACGACCGAGCTGTCATCGGCACTCTCAGAGAACGCACTCCGCCTCGGCGTACCGCTCCTCCGGAACGGTCTTCAACGTCTCCACGGCCTCAGCCAGCGGCACCATCACGATGTCCGTCCCCCGAAGCGCCGTCATGTTCCCGAACTCCCCCCGGTGCACGGCCTCCACCGCATGCCACCCGAAGCGCGTGGCGAGCACCCGGTCGTACGCCGTGGGCGTCCCCCCTCGCTGGACGTGACCGAGAATCACGGGCCGCGCCTCCTTGCCGAGGCGCTGCTCCAGCTCGATCGACAGCTGCCGCGCGATCCCGGCGAACCGCTCGTGCCCGTAGATGTCCTTGCCGCCCTCGTCGAACTCCATGGACCCGGCCTTCGGCTTGGCCCCCTCCGCCGCCACGACGATCGCGAACCGCTTGCCCGCTTCGAAGCGCTCGCCGACCCGCGCGGCCAACTCCTCGATGTCGAAGGGCCGTTCCGGTACGACGATGGCGTGCGCGCCGGCCGCCATGCCGGAGTGGAGCGCGATCCAGCCGGTGTGGCGGCCCATGACCTCCACGACCAGGACCCGCTGGTGGGACTCAGCGGTGGTCTTCAGCCGGTCCAGGGCCTCCGTGGCGACACCCACGGCCGTGTCGAAGCCGAACGTGACGTCCGTGACCGCGATGTCGTTGTCGATGGTCTTCGGCACACCCACGATCGGCAGGCCGTTGTCCGACATCAGCCGGGCCGCCTTCAGCGTGCCCTCACCGCCGATGGGGATGATCGCGTCGAGGCCGAGCTCCTCGACATGGCCCTTCGCCCGCGCCACACCGTCTCGCAGATGTGAGGGCTGGATCCGGGAGGAACCGAGGATCGTGCCGCCGCGGGCCAGGATGCCGGCCACCGCGTCGAGGTCGAGCTTGAGATAGTCGCAGTCCAGCAGACCTTTCCAGCCGTCCCGGAAGCCGATGACCTCGTCGCCGTGGTCGACGACGGCGCGGTGCACGACGGACCGGATGACGGCGTTCAGCCCAGGGCAGTCGCCGCCGGACGTGAGGACACCAATGCGCATAGCCCGAATACCTTCTCGACGTGGGCCGGGGACCGGACCACGTTGTCCGGCTGGAATCCCCGCCACCCTACCGGCGGCAGGGGGCGGGGCCGTAGCGGGCGTCCGCCTGCTGGACGCCCCTGCACAGGTGAGCGGAGCCCTGGTCAGACGGGCTTTCACACATGAGCGGGGGCGGTGTCGGACGGGCTTTCGTACGGGCACTGAGGAACCGTTTCTCAGGCGCCTCAAGCTTCCTGCCGGACGTCCTACGCGGGCTGCTGGGCCGAGGAGATGCGCTCGTCGCGCAGCGCCTCGAACCAGCGGTCGTCGGTCGGCGGCAGCGCGTTCACGTCCAGCGCCAGCTTCAGCAGCAGGTCCGCGATCTGCGGGTTCCGCGCCAGCACCGGCCCATGCATGTACGTGCCGAACACGGTGTCGTTGTACGCGCCCTCCGTGCCGTCGCCCGTGCCGTTGCCCTTGCCGAGCCGCACCTGTGCGAGCGGGCGGGCGGTGGGGCCGAGGTGGGTGATGCCCTGGTGGTTCTCGAACCCGGTCAGCTGGGGCATCCCGAGGCGCGGGTCGATGTCCGCGAGGACGTCGCCGACGCACCGCTCGCCCTCGCCGCGGGTCGTCGTCACGTCGAGCAGGCCGAGGCCCGGCTCGCGCTGACCGAGGTCGTTGACGAACTCGTGGCCGAGGATCTGGTACCCGGCGCAGACCGCGAAGACGATCGCCCCGTTGTTCACCGCCTGGTACAGATGCCGGTCCCGGCGCAGCCGCTCTGCGGCGAGCCGCTGCGGCCGGTCCTCGCCGCCGCCGATCAGATAGATGTCGCCGGAGGTCGGGATCGGCTGGTCGCTGCGCACGTCCAGCCGGGCCACGTCCAAGCCGCGCTGCCGCGCCCGGCGCTCCACGACGAGGACGTTGCCCTGGTCGCCGTAGGTGCTGAGCAGGTCCGGGTAGACCCAGACGATCCGCAGGCTGTTGTCACTCATGAGTCAGTGCCCCTCAGAGTCGTTCGTGGTCGGGTGCTCAGTTGCCCACGCGGCGGCGCAGGTCCTGGAACGCGGTGTAGTTGGCGATGACCTCGATCCGGCCCGGCGGGCACATCTGCACCGCCTGGTCGAGGGTGTCGCAGACCTGGAAGTGCTGGTTGGCAACCTCCAGCCGCACCGCCAGGTCGAGCTTGCGGTCACCCAGCACGAAGATCGGGTGGCCGGTCAGCCGTGTGTAGTCCACGTCCCACAGCCAGGAGGTGTCGGTGCCGTCGGCGCCGCGCGCGTTCACCGACAGGATCACCGGCGACGGCGGCGGGTCGATCAGCGAGAACGTCTCCAGCCAGCCCGCCGGGTTCTTGGCGAGCAGCAGCCGCAGATCGCGCTGCATGAACTGCACCACGTCATACCGTCCGGCGACCGCCTGCACCTGGTACATGCGTTCCAGGGCGACCTGCGGGGGCACACCGAAGACGGCGGCGGTGGCGGCCGAGGAGGCGGCGTTGGCCTTGTTGGCGCGGCCCGGCAGCTGCAGGTGGATCGGCCAGGCCGAGCCGTGCGGGTCGAGGACGTGGTCGCCGGAGAGCGCCCAGCTCGGCGTGGGGCGGCGGAAACCGCACTCGCCGCAGAACCAGTCGTCGCCGGGCCGCTGCATCACACCGCCGCAGGACGGGCAGGACCAGGCGTCGTCCTTCCACATCTGGCCGACCGCGACCCAGATCACGTTCGGGGACGACGAGGCCGCCCACACGATCAGCGGGTCGTCGCAGTTGGCCACGACGACGGCCTTGGTGCCGGCCAGGCCCTCCCGCCACGCCTCCGCCATCATGCGGGTCTCGGCGGCGCGGTCGAGCTGGTCGCGGGAGAGGTTGAGCAGCGCGATGCACTTGGGGTCGGTGTCCCGCGCGACACCGGCGAGGTACTTCTCGTCGACCTCGATGACCGCGAACTTGGAGTCCGAGTTCCCGGCGAGCGCCGAGGTGATGCCCGCGGGCATGTTGGCGCCGAGCGCGTTCGAGACGACCGGGCCCGCGGCCCGCAGTGCCTCGGCGATCAGCCGGGTCGTGGTGGTCTTGCCGTTGGTGGCCGAGACCAGGACGACGTCGAGGCTCTGTGCGAGCCGGGCGAGGAGGTCGGGGTCGAGTTTCAGTGCCACCCGGCCGCCGATCACAGATCCGCTACCGCGCCCCGCGGCACGCGATGCCGCCGCGACCGCTTTGCCCGCCGTCACGGCCAGCTTGGCCCGCGGCGTGAGCGGGTCCGAGTTGCCTGCCATCAGTTCTCGATCCTCCTTGCGTACAGCGCCGCGCCCTGTCTCGGCAACGTGTGGACCAAAGCCTATCGAGATCCACTCACGCGCCCGAATCTCGACCGGGCCTTGCACGCGACGTTGCACTGGCTGGACCGGCGATATCGGGTCTGAACGTACTCTTGCGGCCATGCGAAGCGGCTCGATTCCCGGCGCCCGAGGGCGCGTTCTCCCCATGACACTGCTCGGGGACCCCGTATTGCAGGCGCCCTGTGAAGAGGTGACGGAGTTTGGGTCCGAACTGGCGCGACTTGTGGAGGACATGTTCGCGACGATGTATTACGCGCGGGGCGTGGGGCTCGCCGCGAACCAGGTGGGCCGGGGGCTTCGGGTGTTCGTGTACGACTGTCCGGACGACGAGGATGTGCGGCATCTCGGCCATGTCGTGAATCCGCGGCTCGTCTCCGCTGAGGGGATCGTACTGCGGGGGCCCGAGGGGTGTCTGTCGCTGCCCGGGCTGGAGGCGGGGGTGGAGCGGTACGACGAGGCCGTGGTGGAGGGGTTCACGGTGGACGGGGACCGGGTGCGGGTGTGGGGGAGTGGTTTCTTCGCGAGGTGCCTTCAGCATGAGTGTGATCACCTCGAGGGCCGGGTGTATGTGGACCGGCTGAGTGGGTGGCGTCGTTCCCGGGTGATGCGGAAGGTCGCGAAGGCGCCGTGGGGGCGGTGAGTTCGACGGCGGGTGCGGGTTCGTTGTGGCTGGTCGCGCCCACGCCGGCGGAGCCGCGCATCGATAGCCCCGCGCCCCTGAAAGCAAAAGACCTGGACCCTCAGAACCCGGGGCCGCCCACCTTGTCGCCCGCCGCTGCCAGGCGGCCCCACAGCAAGTCCGCCAGGCTGCGGACCAACTCTGCTCGTGTGCAGGGGCGTTCGCCTAGCCACCAGTCGCCCGCCGCGTGCATCATGCCTACGATGCCGTGGCCCCAGACGCGGGCGAGCCGGTGGCTGTCTGGGCCGAGGTCGAGGCGGTCCTCTATGACCTTGCCGAGTTCCTCGCCCATGCGGCGCAGGAGGGGGGCGGAGTGTTTGCCGACGTCGAAGCCCTGGTCGCCGGGGTGGCCGCCCTCGGCGGGGTGCATGAGGAAGCGGTACACCTGGGGGCGGGCCTCGATGGCCGACAGATAGGTGTCGAGGGTCGCCTCGACGCGTTCACGCCGCTCCGCCGGGGCGTCCAGCGCGGCCCGCAGGGAGTCGAGAAGGGCATCGGTGTGGCGCTGGGCGAGAGCGGCGTAGAGTCCGCCCTTGTCACCGAAGTGGCGGTAGAGGATCGGCTTGGTGATGCCGGCTTCGGCCGCGATGGCGTTCATCGACGCCTGGGGACCGTCGCGGAGCACGACTCGGTCCGCGGCCTCCAGCAGCTCGCGCCGACGGCGATCGGCGGACCGCTCCTGGTCGGTCCGCTGCGTGGTGTCCATGAGTCTCTCCCCCAAATGCTGATGACGGTGACGCCCTGCGCAAACTAACACTGATTGGCACGCCCCGATCGAACGGGCTACCGAGCCTGACTCGGGAGTTGACTTTTCCTACCGACCAGTAACAGACTCGCGTTACCGCAGGTAACATCTTAGTGCAGTGCTGGAGGCGCGTCATGGCCGAGTTCACCATGGAACTCAACGAGGAACAGCGAGAGGTCCGCGACTGGCTCCACGGATTCGCCGCCGATGTGATCCGCCCCGCTGCCGCGGAGTGGGACGAGCGCGAGGAGACCCCCTGGCCGGTGATCCAGGAGGCCGCCAAGGTCGGCATCTACTCCCTCGACTTCTATGCCCAGCAGTACTTCGACCCCACCGGCCTCGGCATCCCCATGGCCATGGAGGAGCTGTTCTGGGGCGACGCGGGCATAGCCCTGTCCATCGTCGGCACCGGCCTCGCCGCCGTGGGCGTCCTCGCCAACGGCACCGAGGAGCAGATCGGCACCTGGATCCCCCAGATGTACGGCGACGCCAATGATGTGAAGGTCGCCGCGTTCTGCTCCTCCGAGCCCGACGCCGGTTCCGACGTGGCCTCCATGCGCACCCGTGCCGTGTACGACGAGGCCAAGGACGAGTGGGTCCTCAACGGCACGAAGACCTGGGCGACCAACGGCGGCATCGCGGGCGTCCACGTCGTCGTCGCCGTGGTCGACCCCGACCTCGGTTCCAAGGGCCACGCGTCCTTCATCGTCCCGCCGAACACACCCGGCCTGTCCCAGGGCCAGAAGTTCAAGAAGCACGGCATCCGCGCCTCCCACACCGCCGAGGTCGTCCTCGAGGACGTGCGCATCCCCGGCTCCTGCCTCCTCGGCGGCAAGGAGAAGCTCGACGAGCGTCTGGCGCGGGCCCGCGAGCGGGCGAAGGCCGGTGGAGAGCGCGTGAAGAACGCGGCGATGGCCACGTTCGAGGCGTCCCGCCCGGCCGTGGGCGCCATGGCCGTGGGCACCGCCCGTGCCGCGTACGAGGTCGCCCTCGACTACGCCAAGACCCGTGAGCAGTTCGGCCGGCCCATCATCGACAACCAGGGCGTCGCCTTCCAGCTCGCGGACATGCGGACGTCCGTCGACGCGGCGCGGCTGCTGGTGTGGCGGGCCTCCTGGATGGCGATCAACGGCAGGCCGTTCACCGCGGCCGAGGGGTCCCAGTCGAAGCTCTTCGCGAGCGAGACGGCGAAGAAGGTGACCGCGCAGGCCATTCAGATTCTGGGCGGCAACGGGTACACCAGGGAGTACCCGGTCGAGCGGATGCACCGTGACGCTGCCATCTACACCATTTTCGAGGGTACGAGTGAGGTGCAGCGGCTGGTGATCGCTCGGACCCTGTCGGGGATGCCCATTCGGTAGCGCCGTGGGGGTGTCGTGCGATTCGGGCTGCGGGAGCGTCGTGGTTGCTCGCGCCCACGCGGCGGAGCCGCATATCGATACAGCCCCGCGCCCCTGACGGGGCGCTGATCAGCGGCGACACCAGTGAACCGACGGGAGCCTTCGATGACGCGCACGGCCGTACGACTGCTGGAGAGCACCACCGCGAAGCTCGCCCCGGACGCCGACGCCAACCCCCTGCTGCCCTTGATCGCCTCCGGTACGGCCGGCCTCCACCCCCTCGCCACGCTCGCCCTGGAACAGCGTCTGGTCATCGCCGCCGATCTCCGCTCCTTCCGCCATCTGGCCGAGCGGTCGGCGGCCGAGGAACCGGCGAGCGCCCCCTTCTTCGAGATGCTCGCGGAAGGGGAGTCGTTGGCGGCGGAGCGGCTCGGGGCGTACGCCGAGGCGTGCGGCGTGGATGCGGAGGGGGCCCGGACGTACGAGCCCCTACCCGGCTGCCAGGCCTACCCGTCCTACGTCGCCCGTCTCGCCCTGACCGCGTCCCCGGCCGACGTGGTACTCGCCCTGAGCGCCAACTTCGCCTCCTGGGGCGGCTATTGCGCAGCCATCGCGAAGGCCCTGCGCCACCACTACGCCTTCACCGACGAGGCCTGCGCCTTCTTCGACTTCTTCGCCGAGCCGTCACCGGAGCTGGAGGAGAGGGCGAGGACGGCGGTACAGGCGGGATTGGACGCGGGACGGATCGATGACCACCTCGTAGTCCGTTACGGCCGCCTGCTGCAGAGCTACGAATCGATGTTCTGGCACACACTCGCGCCCCGTTAGGGGCGCGGGGCTGTGACATTTGCCGCTCCGTCGCCTGAGCGCGAGCAACCACGACGCACCCGCGGAAAACGACTAACCCGACGCGGCCCCACTACTGTGCGCGATGCAAGCCACGTCGATCCGGTCCGCCAGCTTCGCCAGCTCGATCGTCAGCGCCGCCACCGTGTCCTCGTCGAGTTCCTCACCCGCCTCCACCAGGTGCAGCCACCGCCCGCCCACCGTCCGCAGCAGCTTGCTCACATCGGCCGCAGACACCTGCAAGGTCCCGCGGTCGTCGACGATCAGAGGCAGAGTCACTTCGCGGTTCACAACGGGGATGGTAGCCGCGGAACGCTCACGCCCCGTGCCACACGGTGGTGATGTTGCAGAACTCCCGGATTCCGTGTCCGGACAGCTCACGCCCGTAGCCGGAGCGCTTGACCCCGCCGAACGGGAACGCCGGGTGGGAGGCGGTCATCCCGTTGACGTAGACCGCGCCCGCGTCGAGGTCCCGGACGAACCGTTCGACCTCGGCGGTGTCCCGTGTCCACACGTTGGAGCTGAGCCCGAACGGCGTGTCGTTGGCGATCGCGATCGCTTCGTCGAGGTCGGCGACCCGGTACAGCGTGGCGACCGGGCCGAAGGTCTCCTCCTGGTGCACACGCATCTCGGGGGTGATGTCGGCGAGGACGGTCGGCGGGTAGAACCAGCCGGGCCCGTCGGGGCGTTCGGCGCCGCACAGGACGGTGGCGCCGCTCTCCACGGCCTCGTCGACCAGTTCCTCCAGGTCGTCGCGGCCCCGCTCGCCGGCGAGCGGGCCGACGTCGGTGTCCTCGTCGAGCGGGTCGCCGACCTTCAGCGCCTTCATGGCCTCGACGAACCGCTCGGTGAAGGCGTCGTACACGTCGGCGTGCACGATGAACCGCTTGGCGGCGATGCACGACTGCCCGGCGTTCTGCACCCGGGCGGTGACGGCGATCTCGGCGGCCCGGTCGAGGTCGGCGGACGGGAGGACGACGTACGGGTCGCTGCCGCCGAGCTCCAGGACCGTCTTCTTGACCTCGTCCCCGGCGACCGAGGCGACGGCCCGGCCGGCGGGCTCGCTGCCGGTGAGGGTGGCGGCCTTCACGCGCGGGTCGCGCAGGATGTCCTCGATGGCGCCGGAGCCGACGAGCAGGGTCTGGAAGCAGCCCTCGGGGAAGCCCGCCCGGCGGAAGAGGTCCTCCAGGTAGAGCGCGGTCTGCGGGACGTTGGAGGCGTGCTTGAGCAGGCCCACGTTGCCGGCCATCAGGGCGGGCGCGGCGAAGCGGATCACCTGCCAGAGCGGGAAGTTCCACGGCATCACGGCCAGCACCGGGCCGAGCGGCCGGTAACGGACCAGGACGCGGGACGCGCCCGAGTCCTTCACGTCCGCGTCGGACGGTTCCACGTCGGTGAGCAGCACCTCGGCGTGGTCGGCGTACCAGCGCATCGCCTTCGCACACTTGGCGGCCTCGGCGCGGGCCTGCTTGACGGGCTTGCCCATCTCGGTGGTCATCACCTTGGCGATATCCTGCGTGTCCTCGTCGAGGAGCTCGGCGGCCCTGTGCATCAGCCGGGCGCGTTCCGCGAAGGACGTCGTCCGGTACGTGTGGAACGTGGTGTCGGCGGTGGCGAGGCGGCGCTCGATCTCCTCCTCGCCCAGGGCGTCGTAGGTCTTGAGCGTCTCGCCGTTCGCCGGGTTGACCGTGGCGATGGGCATGGCTGGCCTCCTGCGTGGGCTGTCCTTCGACCTTCCCGCGCGACGGCGTACGCCGCAACGCGGACTCAGTGCGAGTGCTCCAGGAGACGGTCGAGAAACTCCGCCTGTGCCGGGACGAGCACGGCGCGGGCCCGTTCGACGGTGAGCCACTCCACGCGGTCCAGCTCCGGGAACTCCTGGATCCGCCCCGACCTCGGCGGCCACTCCATGCGGAACGTCCCCGGCACGACGGTCGCCGGGTCGAGGTCCGCCTCGATCGCCCAGGCCGTGACGACCTTGCCGTTCGACTGC
Organism: Streptomyces sp. NPDC057474; assembly: GCF_042802555.1. Classification (NCBI taxonomy): domain Bacteria; kingdom Bacillati; phylum Actinomycetota; class Actinomycetes; order Kitasatosporales; family Streptomycetaceae; genus Streptomyces; species Streptomyces sp. NPDC057474. Next base: position 27,950 of record NZ_JBHVDX010000001.1, read on the forward strand.
CGCACCTCGCCCAGCGGTACGGCCTCCCCGTCGGGCGGCGCCAGCCCCAGCTCCTCCTGGAACTCCCGGCGGGCCGCCTCCCAGGCGGGCTCGTCCGGCTCGTACTCGCCCTTGGGCACGCTCCAGGCCCCCGCGTCCTTGTGCGCGAAGAACGGGCCGCCCATATGGCCGAGCAGGACCTCGACGCCGTGCTCGGTGCGGCGGTGGAGCAGCAGACCGGCACTGCGCTTGGGGGTGGTCAACGAGTCACCTCGGGGTGTGCGGCGAGCAGGGTCTCGACCGTATCGGCTTCCGCCGGGGTCTTGTCGTCGCGATAGCGGATCACGCGGGCGAAGCGGAGGGTGACGCCGGCCGGGTAGCGGGTGGAGCGCTGGAGCCCGTCGTAGGCGATCTCGACGACGAGTTCGGGGCGCACGGTCACGCCCCAGCCGTGCTCCTTGACGGCCAGCTCCGTCAGCCGTTCGGTCTGCCAGGTCAGCAGGGCGTCGGTCATGCCCTTGAAGGTCTTGCCGAGCATGGCGAAGGAGCCGTCGGCGGCGCGGGCGCCGAGGTGGAGGTTGGAGAGCTTGCCCGTGCGGCGGCCGTGGCCCCACTCGGCGGCCAGGACCACCAGGTCGAGGGTGTGCACGGGCTTGACCTTCAGCCAGGAGGCTCCGCGTCGGCCCGCGCTGTAGGGGGCGTCGAGGGCTTTCAGTACGACACCTTCGTGGCCGCGTTCCAGGGTTTCGGCGAGGAATCGCTCCGCCTCGGGCAGGTCGTCGGGACCGGCCACGAGGGTGCGCCGGACTCGCATGGGCTCCGGGACGAGACGCGCCAGTACGGCGTGACGGTCGGTGAAGGGCAGGTCGAGGAGGTCCTGGCCGTCCACGGACAGCGCGTCGAAGAAGACCGGCGAGACGGGCACCTGCCTGGCCGCCGTCGCCACGTTCAGCCGCGAGCCGACCCGCCCGGCGGTCTCCTGGAAGGAACGCGGCCGCCCGTCCTCGTCGAACGCGATCACCTCCCCGTCGAGGATGAACCGTTCACCCTGCAACTCCAGCGCTGCGGAGGTGAGTTCGGGCAGGCGGTCGGTGATGTCGTCCAGGGTGCGGGTGTAGAGCCGAACGTCGTCGCCGTCGCGGTGGACCTGGACACGGATGCCGTCCAGCTTCTCCTCGACCGCGCACCGGCCCAGCTTCGCCACGGCCTCCGTGACGGAGGACGCGCTGTGCGCCAGCATCGGCAGGACGGGCTGCCCGACGGTGAGCCGGAACCATTCGAGGGCCGGCGGTCCCTCCGCCAGCAGGGCCTGTGCCACGGTCTGGAGCGATCCGGTGAGCATCACCGCCCGCCGTACGTCGGTTGCGGGCGCCCCGGTGGCGGCGGCCAGTCCCTCCACGGCCACGGCGTCCAGGGCGCCCTGGCGGACCTCACCGGTGAGCAGGCCGAACAGGTACCGCTGCTCGTCCTCGGTGGCCGCCGCCAGCAACTCGCCGACCAGGCGCCTGCGTTCGGCCTGGGAACCGGTTCCGGTGGCGCCGCCGATCGTCGTCAGCCGGGCGTCCACCTCGCGGACGGTGAGGGTGGGGGCCGTGGCCGGCGGGATCTGCTGGTCCAGGACCTTCCAGCCGATGCCCAGGCGGCCCTGTGGCAGCCGGCCCGCGAGATACGGGATGACGATCGGTACGTCGTCCGCGTCGGCGTCACGGAAGAGTTCGGCGAGCAGGGCGGTCTTCCGGGACCGGGCCGTGGTGGAGGCCACATCCTGTGAGGTGCGGGCCAGCCGGGCGAACAGCATGTGGCCATGGTCCTACGAGGGATCGCCGGGCGCCTATGGGGAGGGGGTACGGGTGGTTAGGCGAGTGCGGGTGCGTCGTGGCTTGTCGCGCAGTTCCCCGCGCCCCTGGACGATGGCGCCTCGGGCCGATCGATCACGCCGCGTCCAGGTCCGTCATCAGTAGTTCTCCGTTGATCGTGGCTCCCGCTCGGTATCGCATCCGGGGCGTCGCGACGGGGAGCGTCGCCGTATCCGGTTCAGGGCGCGAAGCGCCCGTATCGCTGTCAGCCTTTGCCGAGGTGATGTGAACGCGTGTGCCCGTGATCACCGATTGGGGTGGTGGCTGTGGGTTCGGGGGGCGTTTGTGCGGCTGTCGTACGTATGGTCCTTCGAAGGGGTTCGGGGCGGTGCAGGGTCCGGGCCGGGGGGCTGTGAGGGGGAGAGATGGTGCAGGTGGGGGTGGCTGCGGAGGCCGGGCATGCCCGTTACACCTACCGGCTGCGCGTGTCGTCCACCGCCCGCACCGCCCTGGCTGCGGAGTGGGAGCGATGCAGGTGGGTGTGGAACGAATGCGTTGCCAAGTCCAAGGCCGTACATCTGAGCAACAGGGCCACCGGCCGCAAGGCCAAGGCCACGTGCGGCCCGGCTCAGCTCGACAGGATGCTGACCGAAGCCCGCGCCCGTACGCCGTGGCTGCGTGAAGGCTCTTCGGTTGTCCAGCAGCAGGTCATCCGTGACTTCGGCCGATCCCGCGCCAAGGCGCACAAGGACATCAAAGAGCGCCTGCCCATGGCGCGCCGGGCCGGGATGCCCACATACAAGAAGAAGCGCGAGGTGCTGCCGACCCTGAACTACACGAAGCGCGGGTTCCGGCTGAAGGACGGCCGATTGCACCTGGCGGGCGGCATCGTCCTGGCGGTGGTGTGGTCACGGGAACTGCCGGCCGTGCCGTCCTCGGTGCGCGTGTACCAGGACAGCCTCGGGCACTGGTACGGCTCGTTCGTCGTCCCTGCCCAGGTCCAGCCCCTGCCGGAGACCGGCCGCGCACTCGGCGTCGACTGGGGTGTGAAGGAGACCGCGACCACCACGTCCGACGCGCACGACCTCCCGCACGCCGGGCACGGCAGGAAGGCCCGGACGAAGCTGACTCGGTACGACCGGATGATGGCCCGCCGCAAACCGAAGAAGGGCCGGCCCGGATCGAAGGGCTACCGCGAGGCGAAGAAACTACGGGCGAAGGCGCACAAAAAGGTCGCGAGGCAGCGTGAGGACACCGGCCGTAAGTGGGCCAAAAAGGTTGTCCGCGACCACGACGCCATCGCTGTCGCGGACTTCCGCCCGAAGTTCCTGGCCAGGACCACCATGGCCCGCAAGGCCGCTGACGCCGCCATCGGCGCCACCAAGGCCGCCCTGATCGAGATGTGCCGCAAACACGGGCGGGACATCCGCCTCGTGGACCCCGCGCACACCACGATGGACTGCGCGCGCTGCGATGCGAGAGCCAAGCACGCACTGCCGCTGGGTGAGCGTACCTACACGTGCACCGCCTGCGGAAACGTGTCCCCACGGGACAAGAACTCCGCACGCGTGATGCTCGTCCGGGCTGGTCTCAACCCGGCTGGTGCCGATGGCGGAAGACCTCCTGGAGCGCTGCTCCAGAAGGCAGCCTGAGCCAGGAATCCCCTTCCCTTCAGGGAGGGGAGGATTCAATTCGTACTGCTCGGTCATGGTCATGGTGACCACCTGCACGACGACAGTCGCCCGAGTGCTGCCGTATTGACAAACCCATTTGCCGAAACTGCAATGTGGGTATGAAGGAGTCGAGTGGGACGAGTGAGGGGAACGGCGGGACGGACGAGGTTCTCGCCGGGGTCGGGCCGCGGTTGCGGCGGATCCGGAAGGAGCGGGAGGCGACGCTCGCCGGGCTGTCGGAGGCGACCGGTATCTCGGTGAGCACGCTGTCGCGGCTGGAGTCGGGGCTGCGCAAGCCCAGCCTGGAGCTGCTTCTGCCGATCGCGCGGGCCCACCAGGTGCCGTTGGACGAGCTGATCGGGGAGCCGCCGGTCGGTGATCCACGGGTGCGGTCGAAGCCGATCCAGCGGCACGGGCGGACGTACTGGCCGCTCACCCGGCAGCCGGGCGGCCTCCAGGCCTTCAAGGTCCTCGTGCCCCAGTCGCAGCAGGAGCCGGAGCCGCGCACCCATGAGGGCTACGAGTGGCTGTATGTGATGTCCGGGAAGCTGCGGGTCGTGCTCGGCGAGCATGATGTGGTGATGGTGGCCGGGGAGGCCGCCGAGTTCGACACCCGGGTCCCGCACTGGTTCGGGTCGACGGGGGAGGGGCCGGTGGAGTTCCTCAGCCTGTTCGGGCCGCAGGGGGAGCGGATGCACGTACGGGCCAGGCCCGCTCGTTCGTGACGCACGCTACTGGTCCCGGGCTGTTCCCCGGAGGGCAAGCGACCGCTTAGTATGCATGTGACAGTCGACCCCGGTCAGACGAAGAAGTCCGAAGCAGTCCGTGGAGGCACCGCATGCAGGCATGGCAAGTGCACGAGAACGGCGAGCCGAGCGAGGTGATGCGGCTCCAGGACGTGGAGCGGCCCACGCCCGGTGACGGCCAGGTCCTGCTGAAGGTGCGCGCCGCGAACATCAACTTCCCGGACGTGCTGATGTGCCGGGGGCACTACCAGGTCAGGCCGCCGCTCCCCTTCACCCCGGGTGTGGAGATCTGCGGCGAGACCGAGGACGGGCGCCGGGTCATCGCCAATCCGGCGCTGCCGTACGGCGGTCTCGCCGAGTACGCGGTCGCGGATGCCGCCGCGCTGCTGCCCGCGCCCGAGGCGCTGGACGACGCCGAGGCCGCGGCCCTGCACATCGGTTACCAGACGGGCTGGTTCGGTCTCCACCGCCGGGCCCGGCTCGAAGCCGGGGAGACCCTGCTCGTCCACGCTGCCGCCGGAGGGGTCGGCAGTGCGGCGGTGCAGCTCGGCAAGGCGGCCGGCGCGACGGTCATCGGTGTCGTCGGCGGCGCCGACAAGGCGGCCGTGGCCCGGGAGCTGGGCTGCGACGTGGTGGTCGACCGGCGGAGCGAGGACGTCGTCTCCGCCGTGAAGGAGGCCACCGGAGGCCGGGGCGCGGACGTGATCTACGACCCCGTGGGCGGCGAGGCCTACACGCAGTCGACCAAGGTCGTCGCCTTCGAGGGACGCATCGTGGTCGTCGGCTTCGCCAGCGGGACGATCCCCAGCCCCGGCCTCAGTCACGCCCTCGTCAAGAACTACTCGATCCTCGGCCTGCACTGGGGCCTGTACAACACCAAGAACCCGAAGCTGGTCCAGCACTGCCACGAGCAGCTCACCGAGCTGGCGGTCCGGGGCGTCGTCAGGCCGCTGGTGAGCGAGCGCGCGCCGCTCGACGGGGCCGCGGCCGCCGTGCAGCGCGTCGCGGACGGTGTCACCACGGGCCGGGTCGTCGTCGTACCCTCGCTGGAGAACGGAGCCGCCGCATGACCGAGGCAGCCGACCTCAGGCGCCGCACGGCCGAGTTGCTGGCGGCGTATCCGCCCGACACGACGGACCGACTGGACTTCCTGCGCGCCCGCTTCGACGCCGGGCTCGCCTGGGTGCACTACCCCGAGGGCCTCGGCGGGCTCGGTGCCCCGCGCTCCCTCCAGGTCGTGGTGGACGCGGACCTGGAGGCGGAGGGCGCCCCCGACAACGACCCGCGCCGCATCGGCATCGGCCTCGGCATGGCCGCGCCGACGATCCTCGCCTACGGCACGGAGGAGCAGAAGCGGCAGTACCTGCGGCCGCTGTGGACGGGCGAGGAGGTCTGGTGCCAGCTCTTCAGCGAGCCCGGCGCCGGATCCGACCTGGCCGCGCTCGGCACCCGGGCCGTCCGTGAAGGCGACGAGTGGGTGGTCAACGGGCAGAAGGTGTGGACGTCCAGCGCGCACGTCGCCCGCTGGGCCATCCTCATCGCCCGCACCGACCCGGACGTGCCCAAGCACCGGGGCATCACGTACTTCATCTGTGACATGACCGACCCGGGCGTCGAGGTCCGGCCGCTGCGCCAGGTCACCGGCGAGGCCGAGTTCAACGAGGTGTTCATCACCGACGTCCGTATCCCGGACTCCCGGCGCCTCGGCGGGATCGGCGACGGCTGGAAGGTCGCGCAGACCACGCTCAACAACGAGCGCGTCGCCATCGGCGGTATGCGGCTGCCCCGCGAGGGCGGCATGATCGGCCCGGTCTCCAAGACCTGGCGCGAGCGTCCCGAACTGCGCACCCACGACCTCCACCAGCGGCTGCTGAAGCTCTGGGTCGAGGCCGAGGCCGCCCGGCTCACCGCCGAGCGGCTGCGCCAGCAGCTCGTCGCCGGACAGCCCGGCCCCGAGGGCGCCGGCATGAAACTCGCCTTCGCCCGCCTCAACCAGGAGATCAGCGGCCTTGAGGTCGAACTCCGCGGTGAGGAAGGCCTGTTGTACGACGACTGGACCATGCGGCGCCCGGAGCTGGTCGACTTCGTCGGCCGCGACGCCGGCTACCGCTACCTTCGCTCCAAGGGCAACAGCATCGAGGGCGGGACCACCGAGGTCCTGCTGAACATCGTCGCCGAGCGCGTCCTGGGCCTGCCCAGCGAGCCGCGCACCGACAAGGACGTCGCCTGGAAGGACCTCGCGCGATGAGCACACAGCCCGACCTGCTGTACTCGGAGGAGGAAGAGGCCCTCCGCGCGGCCGTCCGCGACCTGCTGACCGACCACTGCGACGCGGCGGGCGTCATCGCACGCGTCGAGTCGGACGCCCCGCACGACCGTGAACTGTGGAAGCTGCTCGCCGACGGCATGGGCCTCGCCGGGCTGCTCGTGCCCGAGGAGCTGGGCGGCCAGGGCGCCACGCACCGCGAAGTTGCCGTCGTCCTGGAGGAGTTGGGGCGCGCGGTCGCCCCGGTGCCGTTCCTCACGAGCGCCGTCGTCGCCACCGAGGCCCTGCTGGCCGACGACGCCGGTGACGCCGGAGACCTGCTCGGCGACCTCGCCTCCGGCCGGCGGATCGGCGCCCTCGCGGTCGCGCTGAACCTGTCCGTCGGCAGCGCCTACAAGGTCGTACGGTTCGAGGACGGCGCCCTGCACGGGGAGTTGACCGGCATCGCGGACGCGGCTGTCGCCGATGTGCTGCTGGTGCCCGCCGACGACGGCGGCCTCTACGCGGTGGACGCCTCCGCCGCGACCGTCACCCCGCAGGTCTCGCTGGACCTGACCCGGCCGCTGGCGAAGGTGGTGCTCGACGGGGCGCCGGGCCGGCTCCTCGGCGACGCCGAACCCGCCGTCCGCCGGGCCCTGCGCGCCGGGGCCGGACTGCTGGCCTCCGAGCAACTCGGCCTCGCGGAGTGGACGTTGACGGAGACGGTCCGCTACCTCAAGGAGCGCAAGCAGTTCAACCGACCCGTCGGTGGCTTCCAGGCGCTCAAGCACCGCCTCGCGCAGCTGTGGCTGGAGGTCGTCAACCTGCGGGCCGCTGCCCGGAACGCGGCCGACGCGCTCGCCACCGGCAGGGACGACGCCGACCTCGCGGTGGCCGTCGCGCAGGCCTTCGCGGCGCCCGTGGCCGTGCACGCGGCCGAGGAGGCGCTGCAGTTGCACGGTGGGATCGGCATGACCTGGGAGCACCCGGTCCACCTGTACCTGAAGCGGGCGAAGGCCGACTCGATCGCGTACGGCACGGCGGGCGCCCACCGGGCGGCGTTGGCCGAACTGGTCGACATCCAAGCCCCCTGACATACAACTGGAGAAGATCAGGGAAAGCCCGCCCCGCCTGGGGCGGGCTTTCTCATGTGCGCACAGCGGCCCGAGTGAACGTACGACGGCGGTCCGGCCAACTCCCCGCACGGCACTGCTCATCGGCCCCTTCCGGCTCGCATACTCGCTGAGTCCGCAACCGGCCCCACCCGGGAGGCAGAGCATGGCCCTCACCACTCGTCGCAGAGCGCTCACCACCCTCGGCGCCGCCCTCGCGGGTGCGGTCGCCCTGCCCGCCACGAGCGCGCTGGCCGGCGAACAGAAGCACCGCCCGCACCCGCTGTGGCGCGCGCACGCGCACAACGACTACGAGCACCCGCGCCCCCTCCTCGACGCCCTCGACCACCGCTTCGGCAGCGTCGAGGCCGACATCTTCCTCGTCGGTGACCAGTTGCTCGTCGCCCACGACGCCACCGACCTCGACCCCACCCGCACCCTCGAATCGCTCTACCTGGACCCGCTAGCCGCCCGCGTCCGCGCCAACCACGGCTCGGTGTACCGGGCGCACCGGGGGCCGCTGCAGCTCCTCATCGACATCAAGACCGAGGGTTCGTCCACGTACCTCGAACTCGACCGCCATCTGCGGCGCTACCGGCACCTGTTCACGACATACGCGCACGGCCGGGTACACCCGGGCGCGGTCACGGCCGTGATCTCCGGGGACCGGGCCGCCCGTGTGCCCATGGAGGCGCAGACCGTGCGGCGCGCCTTCTACGACGGCCGGCTCGCCGACCTCGTCAGCGCGACGCCCGCGCCCGCCTCCTTCATCCCGCTGATCTCCGACAACTGGACGCTCAACTTCACCTGGCAGGGCGTCGGTCCGTTCCCGGAGGCCGAGCGCGCCAAGCTGCGCACGATCGTCTCGACGGCCCACGGGCGCGGGCAGACGATGCGGTTCTGGGCGACGCCCGACCTGGCGGGCCCGGCTCGGGAGGCGTTGTGGGGCGAGTTGGTCGCGGCCGACGTCGACCACCTCAACACCGACGACCTCGCGGGCCTCGAAGCGTTCCTGGACGCCCACCGGCCGGCGTAGACACCACTCCTTCGGCGGACACGTCAGCCGCACGGACCAACCCTCCGCTACGCCACACTTACGGCCGAATGCCGCGAAGTGGGCGTGGCGGAGGAGGTTGACGATGGCCATTTCCATCTCTGTGGTGGTGCTGCTGGTGATCCTGACGGTGGTCTTCATGCGCAATGGCGCGCTGAAGTTCTCGCACGCCGCCGTCTGTGTCCTGCTCGGCTTCTACATGGCCAGCACGAGCCTCGCGCCGACCATCCACAACGGCCTCACGGCGACGGCGGACATCGTCAGCAGTCTGAGGCCGTGACGTGTTGGCGGGTGCGGGTTGTATGTGGTTGCTCGCGCAGTTCTCCGCGCCCCTGAGAAGCAGGGGCTGCGCCCCGTGCCTTTCCCCGGAGTTCACGGCTTCGCGAACACGCCGATGCCGTTCGGTACCGCGCGTTCGGTGCCGTCGCTCGGATGGTTTCGTACGGTGACGGTGGTCGTGCCGGGGGCGCGGGCGACCAGGGTGGACGAGCCGCCGCCGTCCAGGCTGAACGCGTCTACGGAGCCCAACTGCCGCATGGTGTCGGCTACTTCGGCGATGGTGAGCCCGGTGCGGTAGGCGGCGGCGCCGTCCAGGGCGAGGAGCAGGAGGCGGTGGCCGCCGTCTGCGACACCCGCGGCGGTGCGTACCGCCGAGGTCGTGTCGTCGAGGCCGGGGAGCGGCCGGCCGCCCCGCATGACCGGGTAGCCGCCGAGCGCGAAGGCGTACGGGGTTCCGGTCGAGGCGACGAGGCGGTGCCGTACCTCCACCGGGTCGCCGGGGGAGAGCTCGCGCAGCTGCTGGGCGCCCGCCTCGCGGCCGACGAGGACGGTGGCGCCGGCCTCGACGGCGCCGCTGCCGGGGGTGCCGGCCGAGCGGACCACACGGCCGTCCGCGACCAGCACCTCATGGGTGTCGGTGCTGCACGGCGCCGCCCGGTCGGTGTCCGTGCCGCAGACTGCGCGCATCCGGGAGACGCTGCCCCAGTCCGAGGTGAACGCCCCGACGGAACCGACCGGCAGGGCGTACTGGTTGAGGCCGCGGAGCGGGAGATCGCCCTCGGCGGTGGTGACGGAGCCGTCGAGGGCGATGCTGTCGAGGCGGGCCGTGCCGCCGGTCGTGACGCCCAGTACGTCCTTGGTGCCCGTGCCGGGCGGCAGGGCCGGGCCGAAGCGCTGGCCCTTCGGTACGGCGGCCTTGAGCGCGTGCCCGTCGGCGATCGCCGGGCCGACCGGCGCTCCGGTGGCCGCGACGCCCGGATGCTGGGTCTCGGTGATGTTGAAGAAGTCGCCGTTGACCCCGGCCACGGCACCCGCCGACGAGGCCAGCCGGGACACGGTCGCCCGCGCGGCCACCTTCCCCGGGTACAGCAGCCCGAGGCCCACCTGGCGGTTGCGCAAGTCGACGCTCAGCACATGGGCGTGCGTCACGCCCTTGGCCGCCTGGATGTCGAACTGGCTGTACTCGATGCCCGGTGCGATGACGACGGCCCGGGGCGCGCCACTGGCCGGTGCCGCCCCCACGAGGGCCGCGCCGGTCAGCACGCTCCACGCCGCGAGAACCGTCAATACCGTTCTGAACCGTCCAGCACGACGTGTCACGGCGCCCCCTGATGTCTCGTCAACTGTCCCAGGACTCAGGAGAAGTGGACCAGACGACTATCGGCCGGGGGGTTACTCGGCCCCGATGACGCGGGAACGGATGAGAAAACGCACCCCTTCGGGTGCCTCCAGGGAGAAACCGCTGCCCCGGCCCGGTACGACGTCCACGATCAGCCGGGTGTGACTCCACACCTCGTACTGGCTGCGGGACATCCAGAACCCGACCGCTTCGTCGACCCCGTCGACGGTCAGCTCCGCGAGGAGGACGTCCGAGTTACCCGTACGGAACTCGCCGTCCGGGTAGCACATGGGCGCGCTGCCGTCGCAGCAGCCGCCCGACTGGTGGAACATCAACGGGCCGTGGGCCGCCCGCAGCCGCCGTACGAGATCGGCGGCCGCGGGGGTCAGTTCTACGCGCGGGACCACATCCATGGTCCGTAGTGAACGCCTCGTCAGGTTGCGAGGACGTTGCGTGCCCCGGCGCGACCGGTCAGCTCTCCGACCGGACGCCTGCGCGGTTGCGGCGGCGCAGCAGGAGGAGGCCGCCGGCGAGGGCCGCCACTCCGCCCGCGGCGGTCCAGGCCGGGAAGTCGGAGGTGCCGGTCGCGGCCAGGTCCTCGCCCCGGCCGCCCTGGGCGCTCGCGGAGGGGGACGGGGATGCGGACGATGTGCCCTTCTTCGAGGTGGCGCCGGAGCCCGAGCCCGACGCGGCCGTGGACGCCGACGGTGACGCGCTCGCCTCGGCCGCCGTGGCTTTGTCCCGGGTGAACGCCAGGGTGCCGAAGCCCAGTTGGTCGAAGCCGCCGCTGTTGGGGCCGTAGTCGCCGCCACCGCCCTCGGGGGCCGCCTTGGCCGCGATACGGGTGACGTACGAGGCGTCTAGGCCCCGGCGGTTGGTGTAGTGGTTGGCGATCATGGCCCAGATGGGGCGCGTCATGTTCGGGTCGACGCCGGCCGCGTCGGACGCGGTCTCCCTGCCGGACCAGCCGTTGATCGCGCCCTTCGCGCGGGTGTTGGCCGTGTAGGCCACCTCGCCGCCCACTGACCACTTGGCCACGTACTGGGCGCCCTTGAGGAAGCGATTGTCGTCGTAGCCGTAGAGGTCGATGCCCTGGTTCCAGGCCATCTCGCAGAAGGTGCCCATCAGGCCGACTCCGAGCAGGGCGTGGCCCTGGTCGCGGCCTGCCTCCAGCCACTCGGCGAGGCCGTCGTCGTGGACGACGGGGATGGCCTTCTTGACGGCGCCGAGCCCTTCGCCGTTCTTGAAGTAGTCGACGGCGCGGGCGACTTGGGTCTTGTCATCGCAGAAGATGCCGGTGGCCAGGACGCACGCCATGTTGGCGAGGTCCCAGTTGGGCCAGTAGTTCGTGACGACGGCGCCGTTGTGCCTGACCAGGAAGTCGTCGCTGAGCGGTGCGAAGACGCCGCTCAGCATCTCCTGGAAGCGGTCGAGCTCGAAGTCGGGGTGGTCGCGGACGAGTTCGGCGGCGTTGGCGATCTGGTAGCCGTAGAGTCCGGCGGCCAGGAAGCGGTCGGCGTTGCCCGCCAGCGAAGTGAGTTTCGCCGACCAGTCGTTGAGGATCGCCACGGCGGTGTCGGCGTACGCGGACTCGCCGGTGATGTGGTGGCGCAGGCCGTTCTGGTAGGCGGCGTGGATGTCGTTGTAGAGGATCACGTAGTTCTGGCCGGTGCCGCCGCGGGTCACGGTCGCCTGCGGGTTGGCCTTCCAGCCGCTCTGTGCGTGCCGGTTGGCGGTCAGCCTGGCGAAGCCGGCCGTGTAGGGCTGGGCGCCCGCTTTCACCTTGGCCGCCATCCGGGCGAGGTCCGCCTCGGTGTGGAGCAGACCGGGGTGCGCGAAGGCGCCGCCCGCCGCGGAGGCGGGCGTCGCCGCCATGCCCGTTCCGATGCCCAGGCCCACCGCGCCCCCGGCGATACCGGCGATCTTCAGCGTGCTCCTGCGGCTGATCTGTGCTGTCACGTGGGGGTCCTCGGGTCTCGGGTACGTCTGCCTGCGAACAGGAGACGCACCGGCCCCGGGGAGATAACAGAAAACAGAAGGCGGGGCGGTGCGTCTCGTGCGCAATCAGGTCCGTGCGCAGTCAGGTCCGTGCGCAGTCAGGTCCGTGCGGGATCAGGTCCGTGCGGGATCAGGCGCCCGGCGTCCAGCCGCCCAGCCAGTCGGCGACCTCCTGGTCGGCGGCCTGCGCGTCCGTCAGCTGCGGGCGGTCGGCGCTCGCGCTGCCCGAGCCCGCGCCGGTGTTCTTGTACTCGGCGAAGCGGTCGTCCTTCCAGGAGAAGCCGCCCATGTCGGACCAGGGCTTGGACCTCACCGCGGCGCTGAGGGTGCTGTTGCGGACCGTGGTCTGCGGGTCGACGGTCGTGGAGCCGCCGGGGTGCCAGTTGCGGCCGAGGGAGAAGCTGGCGGCGGACACGTCACCGTTGACGGTGGAGCGGTTGATCAGGATGCCCTTGCGGTTCGCGGGCGTGCTCGGCGCGGTGATGTATCCGCCGGAGGTGCCGTCCCAGCGCTTCTTCAGGGTGATGACCGACCTGTCGACGACCACCGTGGCCCGGCCGAAGATGAAGTCGACGTTGCCGGTGATGTAGGAGTTGGCGATGTAGACCCGGCCGAGCTTGTCACTGGCGGCCGACTCCAGTTCCAGGGTGTCCTGGTCGCCGTTGACGATGACCCCGTCGAGGACGATCCGGTCGGCCTGCGTCAGCAGTGCCACCGCCTGGTGGCCGGTGACGGACTGGTTCGCCGCCTCGTCGAAGTCGTTGGTGACGGTCAGGTTGCGCACCTGGGAGTCGTCGGACTGGATGGACATGGTGGCGCTGCCCGGTGTGCCGTAGCCGCCCGAGCCGTCCGGCTTCGGTGTCCCGGCCGCGTTGCCGTACACGATCGTCGTGTCCTTGCGGCTGCCGCCCGAGCCCTGGATGGTGACGTGCGGCTTGTTGGACGGGACCTTCACGACCTCCCGGTACGTGCCCGGCGCGACCGAGATCACCACGCGCGAGGCGTTGTTCGCGGGCACGGCGTCGACGGCCTTCTGCACGCTGGTGTATTGGCCGCTGCCGTTCTTGGCGACGGTGAGCGTGGTGGCCGCGGCGGCCTTGGCCGTCGTGGTCGTGCCGATCGAACTGCGCGGTCCGGCACCGGACTTGAGGAGGCCGGGCACGTCGGCCGTCTTGTCGAGGGTGTAGCTGTAGTACGTCTTCGGGTCGAAGGCCGTGCCGCCGCTCTCGTTGCGGCCGGAGGTGCCGGAGAAGACGTTGCCGCGCTGGACGAGGGCGGCTGTGGAGTCCTTGGTGACCGGGTTCTTCATGCCCTGGAAGTAGCTGTTCTCCAGGACCATCTTCGTGTTGCCGCGCGCGTAGTTGCCGTACGACGAGGTGATGTCCGTGCCCGACACGTCCTCGAGAAAGTTGTTGTACAGGTGCGCGTGGGCCACGTTGTCGGTGGACGGGTTGCGCTGCTCGGTCTCGCGGAACCAGTTGTGGTGGATCGTCAGGTCGGCGGTGGTGTTCGTGGTCCAGCCGATGCCGAAGGTCTTGTTGTTCTGGCTCAGCTTGTTCCAGGACACCGTGACGTAGGTGGTGTCCTTGCGGCTGTCGATGAGGCCGTCCGCCATGTGCCGCAGGTCGTTGTGGTCGATCCAGACGTGGTGGGCGCCGTCCATCTGGATCGCGTCGAAGTCGTGGTCCTTGTCGTTCCAGGTGCCCTGGTAGGAGTCACGGATCGTCAGGTTCCGGATGATGACGTTGTGGACGCCCGAGCCCAGGAAGAAGCCGCCGCCCACGATGTGGCCCGAGGTGCCGGAGCCGACGATCGTCTTGTCGGAGGCGACCTTGATCTCCTTGCCCACCGGGTTCATGTCGATCGTCGCGGCCACGACGATGACGTACGGCTCGGCGGCGGTCGCGTACTTCTCCAGGTCGGCCAGGGTCTTCACGGTGACCGTTTTCCCGTCCCGGCCGCCGTAGGTGCCGTTCTGGCCCAGCGCGTTCACCGACGCGAAGCCGTCGGCGGTCTCGCCGGCCCAGGTGGGGGCGGCTGCCGCGGCCCGGGGCTGGGCGTCCTCGCCGAACACGCCGAAGACCGTGCCGTAGGCCATGGTCCCGGCGGCGGCCAGGGTCAGGGGGACACCGGCCACGAGGGCGGTCTTCCTTCTGCGGTGGCGGGCCTTGCCGTGGTTCTCGCTCACGCGTCGCTTCCGTTCCGTGCGGGGATGGTCGTCAGCGGAGCAGTCGCCGCCGGATGCGAAGAGGTTGCCGCCCTTCGGTACGAATTTCGGCCAGGAGACCGGAACTTCGTGTCGGGGCCGGATGTGGCCGATAATCGACCCCCGTGCAAGGGGTGGAACGGTCCATGTCCCCGGGCCGCGGCCTGTGGCGGCCGTTGACACGTGCCTGCAGGTCAGAACCGGGCCGTCACAGCAACACATCGATTCCGTTGTTCACTTGACTACCGGGCGTCACACGCGATTGGCTCCGCCCAGCGAAAGTCAGCCAGTCGCCGCACGTCATCGCGGTGATGACGGCGACCTCGCTCTCCCAGACCTCCCACCCCGGTCGCACAGCGAGGTGCCGCGCTCCCATGAACCCACCGCCCGCGTCTCAAAGGATCTTCACGGCCTTCCGTGCCACGGCGCTTGCCGCCGCCGTCTGCCTGACCGTCGCCGGCTGCTCGGTCTTCGGCGGCTCGGAGGCCGATTCGGACACGGACGCGTCGGGTGCCCCGGGTGGCGGGATGAAGGTCGCGCTGATCACGCACAGCGCCGAGGGGGACGCCTTCTGGGATCTGGTCCGCAAGGGCGCGGAGGTCGCGGCCGCGAAGGACGGCATCGAGCTGACCTTCGTCAGCGACCCCGATGCCGCGGGGCAGGCGAAGCTGGTGCGGGAAGCGATCGCCGACAAGGTCGACGGCATCGCGGTGACCCTCGCCAAGCCGCAGGCGATGCGGAGCGCGGTCGCCGAGGCCCGCGCCGCGGGCATACCCGTGGTGGGACTCAACTCCGGCATCGACGCCTGGCAGGCGCAGGGTCTGCTGGGGTTCTTCGGTCAGGACGAGAGCGTCGCCGGCCGGGCGCTCGGCAACGAACTCGACGCCCGCGCCGCCAAGCACGCCCTCTGCGTGATCCACGAGCGCGGCAACGTCGCCGTGGAGGCCCGCTGCGCCGGTGTGCGGAAGGCCTTCGGCGGTCAGACCGAGAACCTCTATGTGGACGGCACCGACATGGACTCGGTGACCGCCTCGGTCGCCGCGAAGCTCCGCCAGGACCCGACCATCGACGAGGTCGTCACGCTCGGGGCGCAGATCGCGCTCGCGGCCGTGGACTCGGTGGACGACGCGGGCAGCCAGGCCAAGGTCGCCACCTTCGACCTCAACGAGGACCTGGTCAAGGCGGTGAAGAGCGGCGACATCCAGTTCGCGGTGGACCAGCAGCCGTACCTCCAGGGCTACCTCGCGGTCGACGGGCTGTGGCTGTACGAGACCAACGGCAACGCCAGCGGCGGCGGCGTCGCGCCCGTGCTCACCGGCCCGGCGTTCGTGACCAAGAAGAACATCGCCGGAATCGCGAAGTTCGCGGCGAACGGGACCCGTTGACGTGAGGCGTCCGGACTCCCGTGCGACCTCCGTCGAGCCGAGGCCTGCGGGCCGCCCCGCACAGACAAACGGAACCTTCCGTTCGGGCATGACCACACCCCGGAACCCAAGCATCCGGAACGGTCGTGTAACGGCGACGCCAAACTTCCGACCACCCCTGCGACGTGCGTTCACTTGTGCGGATAACATCCAGCGCATCCCCTGTGCGCTGTACTGACAGGTGTCCACCCACCATCCTCGGGCCCCTGTCGCCCCGCCCCCGATCCCTTCCGCTCCCCGCCAACCGCCCAAGGACGACGATGCCCCCACGGACCGGCGCCCGGCGCCGTCTCGGCTCCATACGTCTCTCGCTGATCCTCCTGGCTCTGATCCCCAGTGTCACGCTGGCCGTGAGCTGGGGTGTGACGACGGCCCAGATGTTCTCGGAGGGACTGCAGCTGCGGACGCAGACCGGACTGAGCAAGTCCACCGGCGCCATGGGAACCGACGCGACCCTCGCCCTGCAGCGCGAGCGTGCCCTGTCGGCCGCCTACATGGCGGCCCCCGGCAGTTCCATGGACGCTCTGGAGCAGCAGCGCCGGGAGACCGACGCGGCGGTTGCCAAACTGGACCGTCGTGCGAGCGAGATAGAGGACGCCCCCGATCGCATCGGCGATCAGCTGTACTCGGTCCTGGGCGCGTCGAACAGCCTGGAGTACTACCGCGACCAGGTGGACAACCCCACTGACATCACGCCCGAGCAGGTCCTGGACCACTACAGCTCGATCATCGACGGTCAGATCCACGCCTTTCAGCAGCTCACCCAGGTCGACGACGGTGACCTCACGTCGCAGGCCGGGCCTCTCGTCACCCTCGCTCAGGCGGCGGAGCTGGTCTCCCAGGAGGACG
Source organism: Streptomyces sp. NPDC057474 (assembly GCF_042802555.1). NCBI lineage: Bacteria > Bacillati > Actinomycetota > Actinomycetes > Kitasatosporales > Streptomycetaceae > Streptomyces > Streptomyces sp. NPDC057474. The sequence goes on from NZ_JBHVDX010000001.1 coordinate 44,650, forward strand.
CGGTCCTCACCCTCAACTGGCCCTCGGGAGAGTTCGACGAGGCGACCCGGGAGCGTTTCTCCCAGGTGGTCAGCGCCCGGCGCTGGCTCGTCGACAATCAGCTCGTCCCCTCGATCGAGGGCGAGGTGAAGACCGCCGTCGAACGGATCGTCCAGGGCAGGGACTGGCAGGCGCTGCAGGCCGTGGAGGACCAGGTCCTCTCGGCCCACACGACGGGCACCGGGGAGTCCCGCAAGACCAAACTGCCTCAGGCCCAGGCACGCTGGGACGCCTCGATGACGAAGCTGTCCGGCCAGTACGAGCAGTTGATCCGCGAGCAGACCCAGGGGCTGCTGGAGCGCAGCGGCGAGGAGGCGCGCGGTCTGCTGATCAAGGCCGGCTCGCTGAGCGCCGGCGGTCTCGCCGCACTGCTGGTGTGCGTCGTGATGTCCTGGCGCATCACCCGCTCCCTGTCCCGCCGGCTCACCGGCCTCCGCACGGCCACCCTCAGCCTCGCCGAGGAGCGGCTGCCCGACGTCGTCGCCCGCCTCGACCGCGGCGAGAAGGTCGACGTGGACGCCGCCGCGGCCCCGCTGGACTACGGCACCGACGAACTCGGCCAGGTCGCCCAGGCGTTCAACGCCGCCCAGCGCACCGCCGTGCACACCGCCGTCGAACTCGCCGACACCCGGCGCGGCTTCCAGCGCGTCATCCTCGGCATCGCCCGGCAGAGCCAGAACCTCGTCAACCTCCAGCTCACCAAGCTCGACAAGCTGGAGCGCCAGCACCAGGACCCGGAGATCCTCAAGGGCCTGTACGAGCTGGACTCCACCGCGAGCCAGCTGCGCCGCTACGAGGAGAACCTGGTCATCATCAGCGGCGAGCGCCCCGGCCGCAGCTGGACCGAACCGGTAGCGCTGATCGACATCCTGCGCAGCGCCGTCGGCGAGGTCGCCGAGTACCAGCGGGTGGAGGTGCACGCCGACGACGACGTGTGGATCGCCCCGCCCGCCGTGGCCGACGTGATCCACCTCCTCGCCGAGCTCATCGACAACGCGACCTCGTACTCGCCCGCGCCCAGCCCGGTGAGCGTCCGCGCCGCGATCGTCGCCAAGGGGCTCGCCCTCGAAGTGGAGGACCGGGGGCTCGGCATGTCCGCGGAGGACTACGCCGCGTTCAACGCCCAGCTGGCGGTGCCTCCGCAGTTCGACGTGGTCGCGCTCGCCGACGACCTCCGGCTCGGCATGTTCGTCATCGCCCGGCTCGCCACCCGGCACGGCATCACCGTCACTCTGCGCGCCTCGCCGTACGGAGGCACCACCGCGATCGTGCTGATCCCGGACGAGATCGTGGTCCGTGAGGCCCCCGCCCCCGACGAGGACGGCACCGACGCCGCCGAACCGCCCCTGCGCACCTCGCTCGTGGCCGCCCGGGTCGCCGCCGCGGCGGAGTCCGAGCCCGAACCCGTACGGCAGGAACCGGACGGTGTGGCGGAGGAGAAGCCGGCCGTGAACGGGCGGACCGCCGACCCCGTCAAGGACGCGAACGGGACACGGCCGGCCGCCGTCAGGAAGTCCCCGGCAGGGAAGAAGGGCGGCCTGATGCCGTTGCCCCGCCGGATCCCGCAGACCAGTCTGGCAGCCGAACTGAAGGAGGAGGCGGAGCCCTGCCCCGACGGGGACGCCGACGACTTCACGGCCGAGCGCGCGGCCTCCTCGCTCGCCGGATTCCAGCGCGGAACGCTCCAGGCACGTGACGACGACGCGGAACCCGAGTACGCACTAGGGGAGGAATCCGCATCCGAAGACCCAGGAGACCGGATCCCCGCCTCCGGTACCTGACGTCCCAACGACTCCCCACGCAGACCGCTCATTGAAGGACACACAGATGACACGCCCCATCCCCGCCACGCACAGCCAGCTCGACCAGCTGCTCACCGGACTGGTGGACCGGGTCGCCGAGGTCGACCACGCCGTCGTGCTCTCCGAGGACGGACTGGTCGTCAGCAAGTCCACCGCGTTCCTGCGCGACGACGCCGAGCGGCTCGCGGCGACCGCGTCGGGCCTGATGAGCCTCAGCAAGGGCGTCAGCATGGACTTCCGCGGCGGCCCCGTCCGCCAGTTGCTCATCGAGATGGGCAACGCCTTCCTTATCCTCACCAACGCCGGACCCGGCGCCAACCTCGCCGTGCTGACCCGACAGGGCGCGGACGTCGGCGTGGTGGCGTACCAGATGAACATGCTGGTGAAGAAGATCGGCGAGCACCTCAGCGCGGCACCACGCGCCGGTGTGGTCGCGGCCGACAGCGGCGAGTGAGGTGAACGGAGGCGACGCGGCGGGCCGGCTGGTTCGCCCGTTCACCCTGACGGGCGGCCGGACCCGGCCCGCCCGTGGCGACTTCACCCTCATCACCATGGTGACGGCCGTGGACCCACAGCCGGCCGGGGGCACCCGGCCGCAGCCGGAGCACGCCCGGATCCTCAAACTGTGCGCGAAGCCGATCGTGGTGGCGGAGCTGGCCAGCAAGCTCGACCTCCCGGTGAGCGTGGTCGCCATCATGCTCTGTGACCTGCTGGAAGCGGGCCGGATCAGCGTGCGCCAGCCACGGCTGATCTCCCGCGCCCCCGACCTGGACCTGCTGAAGAAAGTGAGGGACGGCCTTGGCCGGCTCTGACCCCACCCCCCAGGGGATTTCGGCTCCCGACACGGTGAAGATCCTCATCGCCGGCGGATTCGGCGTCGGAAAGACGACCATGGTCGGGTCGGTCAGCGAGATCGTCCCGCTGCGCACCGAGGAACCCCTCACCACAGCCGGTCTCGGTGTCGACGACCTCGACGGCATCCCCGAGAAGCACGCCACCACGGTGGCCCTCGACTTCGGCCGGATCAGCATCGGCCAGGACCTCGTGCTCTATCTGTTCGGCACGCCCGGACAGCAGCGGTTCTGGTTCATGTGGAACGACCTCGCGATCGGCGCGCTCGGCGCCGTCGTCCTCGTCGACGTGCGCCGGCCCGAGTCCAGCTTCGCCGCCATCGACTTCTTCGAACGCCGCAAGATCCCCTTCGTCATCGGCGTCAACGGCTTCCACGGGGAACACCCCTACGAGCCCGACGTGATCCGCGAGTCGCTGGCCCTGCCCGAGAACACGCCGGTGCTGCTCTTCGACGCCCGCGAACGCACCTCGTGCCGCGACGTCCTGATCGCCCTCCTGGACCAGCTGATCGCCGCCTCGGCCCGCTGAGGGCCGGGCGGCGGAGTCGCGAGGGCGGCGCCGGAGCTCCTAGGGACGGACCTCCTCGCGCACCAGGCCGGCCACGTGGTCGGTGATCGTGTCGAGGATGTTCGTCCAGGTCGTGTCGTCGCCGAGAACCAGGAAGTTCAGGGTGAGGCCGTCCGTCATGGCGGCCAAATAGCGGGCCAGCACGGGGACGGGCACGGTCAGTTCGAACTCCATGGACTGCCGCAGCTGCTCGATCAGGTCGGCGTAGGTCTCGCGGTACATCTCGTACTGCCGCCGCGCCAGATGCTCGAACCCGGGCTCCCTCAGGGCGTACTGGGTCAGTTCGTAGGTGAGCATGTGCTCGCCCGGGTGGGCGGACACATGGTCCCAGTACGCCTGGAAACCGGCCCGGACGGTCTCCCTGAGCGTCTCCCGCGGCCGGATCGCCTCCCGCACCAGCGTCACATAGTGCCCGGTGATGGTGGTGATGACGGACTCGATCAGCTCCTGCTTCGACTCGAAGCAGTAGTGGAAGACGCTCAGCGACACACCCGCCTCGGCCGCGATGGACCGGGTCGTCGTCCTGGGGACGCCGTCCCGGGTCATCGCGCGGATCGCGGCCTCGGTGAGCTGTCTGCGCCGCTCGGCCGACGGCAAGCGTGCCATGTGGATCCCTTTCCCCCGTTATGTGCGGTCAGCTGCTGTAGACGCCGACCTCGTAGAGGGAGTAACCCCAGTCCGTACCGCGGTCGGTCCCCAGCATCCGAACATATCTGGCCGTCACACCGGAGAACTTGGCCGTGTCCAGACCGCCGTCACCCGAGGTCGTGGACCACACGGTCTTCCAGGTGGAGCCGTCGGTCGAGACGTCGATCCGGTACGCCTTGCCGTAGGCCCGCTCCCAGTCCAGGGTGACCTTCTTGACGACGCGCGAGGAGCCGAGGTCCAGCTTCAGCCACTGGCTGTCGCTCCAGTCGCTCGCCCACCGGGTGCCGCTGTCGCCGTCCACGGCCCGGCCGGGCTGGTAGCTGGTGACGGGGTTCGACTCGGACGAACTGGCCGTCGCCGTCACGCCCTTGGCGAGGTTCACGCCCGCCTGGTGGGACTCGGAGGAGCCCCAGGTGTCGAGGTAGGACTCGGCGCCCTTGAAGAGGTCGTCCACGACGCCCTGGCCGCCGACGAGCCGGATGTCCTCGATCCAGTCCGGGACCATGCCGACATGGGCCGCACCGTCGGTGTTGTAGTCGAAGGTGCGCGTACCGGTGGTCTGCTTGTCGACGGTCGAGCCGCCGTCGGCGCTCTTGAAGGGGTACGTCACCGGGTTGGAGGTGTTCGCGCCGCGTGGGGCGGGGTGGTCGCCGATGCCGTTGAAGTCGGTGCCGTAGCCGTAGCCCACGTTGTACTTGGTCCGCAGCGCGTCGGTGCGCTCGGCCTCGTCGCTGAACTCCTCGGAGCCGTGCATGTACTGGGCGACGAAACCGCCGAGGGAGTAGACCCGCTCGGTCCAGTTCAGGTCCATCCAACTGTGCGAGGACAGGACGCCCGGGTACGACGCCGCCTCGAACATGTCCAGGACCTGGCCGGTGGCCTTGACGCTCATGTGGTCGATCTCGAGCATCATCTTGCGCTGCATCATGCCCTGCACGGCGTACTCGCCGAGATCGGTGAGCCCCCGCACGTTGCACTGCGCGTTCTCGTCGTACTCCGGCACCTCGGTGCCCGCCGGCAGATCCTCCTCGGCCTCCGTGGACGCCTCACCGATCGGGTTGTCCTTCTGCGGGCCCTTGCACGTCTCCGTCTGCCAGAAGGTGCCCGTCGACAGGAACTGGCCGACGTTGATCGCCGTACCGAGACCGTGCTCGTCGAAGCGGACGCCGCACAGTGCGTTGTCGAACTTGTGGCACAGGAACATGCTGCGCACACCCAGGTCGTACAGCTCGTCGAGGCCCTCGTCGATGTCCTCCTTGCTGCACTGCGCGATGTCGAGGATCTGTTTGCAGCCGAACGGCTCGGAGGTCTCCACGCCCAGCACCACGGCGAGCTTGCCCTGCGCGATGACGGTGCGGGCCTGCGCGCTGTCGGTGACGATCCGGAACCAGCCCTTGCCGGTGCCGCCGTACTGCGCGTCGATGTAGTCCTGGAGGGCGTAGGTCATCTTCGCCTGCAGCCGGATCGAGGTCATCTCGTCACAGCTGCGGTCCTTGAACGGGTAGATCGAGCAGATCATGCCGTTGGTGACCAGGTCGTTGACCAGCACCCGTTGACCGCCGCGCCAGGCGCGCTCGATCCAGGCGTAGTAGTTGGCCTGGTGCGTCATCGAGTCGTACGCCGGCCAGTCCTTGAACGTCGGGTAGCCGACCGGGTCGTGCTTGCCGTCGCCGCCGTGCGTGATGTAGTCGAAGAGCGCGAGGCTGCCGTCCGGGTAGTGCTCGGGACAGTCCTTCAGCGCGTCGGCGATGCCCGACGTCGAGAACACCTTGCCGCAGATGAGCCGGCCACCGAACGCCTCGTTGGAGAACAGGTGGTTGTGCGCGTCGACGAACCCGCGCACGTCGCCCGCCGAGTTGGTCCCCTTGAACGGCTCGCCCGTCACGTTGATCTGGGAGTCGGGCGACGGCCGGGAGGTGGGCAGCCACCAATCGCCGGTGGCGGCCGAACTGGACGACGGGCTGAGCAGCATGCCCATCGTGGTGAGAAACAGCGCCAGCACCATGAGGGGTCTGCGTCTGCGATGGGCGCGTGGAGTCCTGGTCATCACTCACGTCCTCGGTCGGGGGGATGCACGGTCGATCGGCCAGACCGTTCCGGGACGCGTTGAACACCCACGACGCCATAGTCCGATTGTCATGGCTGGCACAAGCGATGTGACGAGAATCGCTACTGAGTTGACCCGAGTCAATAGTCCGGGACAGTTGACCTGATGCCGCTCATGGCCCTACGGCGGAAAGACGCTTCGTCAAAGTCCTGTGAAGGTACGGGGGTTGTCCGGGCGTCCCCGCTTTCACCAACCGGCGTGTACCTTCATGAAAGCGTGCGTACGGACTGGCGGATCACCAACTGCGTGCTCAGCACCACGTGGTCATCGCCCCCGAGGCGCTCCTCGCGCTCCAGCGCCAACCGGACCGCCGTGCGCCCCAGATCCTCGTACGGCACCCGCACCGTGGTGAGCGCGGGGGAGAGGTCGGCGGCGAACGGGACGTCGTCGAAGCCGACCAGGGAGACGTCACCCGGGACGTCGAGACCGGCCTCGCGCAGCGCGGCCAGCGCCCCCGTGGCGACCATGTCGGTGCCCGCGAAGACCGCAGTGAACCCCAGGCCGGCCGCCAGCGCCTCCCGGGTGCGCTGATAGCCCGAGACGCGGGTGTACGGGCCGGGCAGCTCCAACTCCTCGACGTGCGCGACGCCGTGGGCGCGCAGGGCGTGCAGGAAGCCGTCCCGGCGCTGATCGGAGGTGCTGAGCCCGGGGACCCCGCCCAGGAAGAGGACGCGCCGGTGGCCGGCGGTCAGCAGATGGTCGGCGGCCTGGAAGGCGCCGCCCCGGTTGTCGTACTGCACCACCGTGACCGGCAGATCGCCGGGCAGCGGTGGGCGGCCCACCAGCACCAGCCGGGAGCCCGCCGCGTCCAGCGCCGTCGCGTACTCGGCCATCCGCCGCCGGTACGCCTCGTCCTGCGCGGCCCCGCCGACGAGGAGGACCGCGGCCGCGTGCTGCTCGCGCATCAGCTGGACCAGGTCGTCCTCGCGGGCCGAGTCGTCGTGCGTGGCGCACACCAGGCTCAGCCGGCCCCGGTCGGCGGCCGCCTGCTCCACCCCCGCCGCGACATGGGCGAGGGAGGGGCCGGTGATGTCCTTGATGACCAGGGCGACGGGGCCCGCGACCCGGCCGGAGAGCGCCTTGGCGTGCACGTTCACCACATAGTGCAGCGAGTCGACCGCCGCCATGACCCGGGCCCTGGTCTCCGTGGACACCGGGTAGTTGCCGGCGAGCGTGCGGGAAACGGTTGCTACGGACACCCCGGCCTGCGCGGCGACATCCCGAATCGTGCTGGGCCGCTCGCCGCCCGAGGTGCTGCTCCGTCGACGCCTGGCCCCGGTGGGGTCGGGGCTGCTCCGGCGACCGTTTTCATTGACCGTCACGGTTCGACGTTACTGCATGGGTGGGGGCCGGCGGGCCGCGGTTCGGGAACCGGGCTCCCTGGTGACAGTAAGCGTTTACTGTCGCCGTGTTGTCGCCGTGTTGTCGCCGTGGTGCTGTCGCGCTGCCGTCGCGCCGGGTCAGGACGACGAGTCGCCCGCCGAGACCGTGGCGGTCGGGGTGCCGGTGGTGCCGGCGCCTTCGGGGCTGGTGGCGGGTCCGGGTACGGCCGGGAGCGGGGCCGGGATGCGGCGGCGGCCGGCCAGGCGGCAGCCGAGGCAGTCCACGTGGCCGCCGCGTGCGGAGCGGTCGCGGACCCAGGGGCTCCACTGGTCCCGGGGGCGCGGGCCCGGCGGCTTGCCCCAGCCGGCGAGGTGCAGGCCCCAGGTGGCCAGGAGTGCCAGTACCGAGATGGCGATGCCCAGGGCGAACCCCGGGGTCCAGCCGCAGACGGCCAGACCGAGTGCCGCGGACCCCGCGGTGCCGATGGCGGTGCCGGTCCATCCGGCGACGGTGTGGCCGTCATCGTGAAGACTCACGCGTCTGCTCCCCTCGCGTGCCGTGTCGCACCACGGCACGCCGCAGCCACGCCCACGGCGCCGGACTATGATGTCTTAGCAAGTAAGGAATTTAGCTTGCCCCGGAGGCAAATTCAATGCAGGCCGAACGCCACCCCACTGTTCCGGACGCGATCAGCGCCATGGACGGCCTGATCGCGACGATGATCGTCGGCCAGCAGGAGTTCGCCCGGAAACTCGGGCTGAGCGTCACGGATCTCGTCTGCTTCGCGTACGTCATGGAGGCCGGGGACACGCCGGTCACCGCCGGTGATCTGGCAGGGCGCGCGCAGGTCACCACGGGGGCGGTGACCGGCGTCCTCAACCGGCTGGAGCGCGGCGGGTTCGTGACCCGGCAGCCGGATCCCGCCGACCGGCGCCGCGTCCGCGTGGTCGCGGTCCCGGACGCCGCCGAGCGGGTGGCGGCCGTGTACGGCCCGTTCTACGCCCGCCTCGCTGAACTCTTCGCCCAATATTCGGCCGATGAACTGGCCTTGCTCACCGACTGGTTCGCGCGCGCGGGTGAGCTGGCGCGCGGGTACCTGGACGAGTCCCGCTGAGACGGGCGGCCCTTCCGTCGCCGTAGCGGGGGCGCCCTACGGCGGTCGTACCGTCGTCACGGTACCGGGCGCGGCGGTGAGGACGACGGTCGATTCGGGTGCCGACACCGGCAATCTGCCCCGCGTGGGCCGCGCCCTCAGGACAGCGGTGCCGTCGAGCCCCTGATCACCACCTTGCACGGAAGAGTCTCGACCCCGCTGCTCGGGGTGCCGGCGATCGCGGTGAAGAGGGCGTGGGCGGCGACTCGGCCGACCTGTTCGAGGTTCATGTCGACGCTGGTCAGGAGTGGTCGGGAACCGGCGGTCATGATCTGCCAGTTGTCGAAGCCCATGACCGCGATGTCCTCGGGAACGCGGTGGCCGCGCTCGCGCAGGACGTCCATGACGCCCCGGGCGATCTGGTCGCTGCCGCAGAGGACGGCGTCGACGTCGGGGTGGCGGTCGAGGAGCATGGCGGTGGCTGCCCGCCCCCAGCCCTCCGACCACGCGCCGAACCGTGGTTCGCCGATCAGGGCGAGGCCGGCGTCGGCGAGCGCGGCCCGCGCCCCCTCGGCCCGGTCCTGTGCTGCGAGGTAGCCGGGGTCGCCGGTGATATGGGCGATCCGGGTGCGGCCGCAGGCGAGGAGGTGGTCCACGGCGATCCGGCCGGCGCCGACGCTGTCCGGGACGACGGAGAAATCCTCCGGGTCGTCGGAGGGGGCGTAGGCGTAGACGACCGGGACGGGCAGCTCGCGGCCCAGGGAGGGGCGCGGGTCCGTGCGGCTGCCGACCACGATGAGGCCGTCGACCCGGCGGCCCAACAGGGCGCGTAGGTGGTGCTGTTCGCGGATCGCGTCGCCGCGCGCGTCACAGAGGAAGACCGCGACCTCGCCCGCGCCGAAGGCGTCCTCCGCGCCCATCAGGATCGGTATGCCGAATCTGCCCTCCAGGTCGCTGGTGAGCAGGCCGACGGTGCCGGTGCGCCCGGCGAGCAGACCGCGCGCCACCTGGTTGGGGCGGAACGACAGCCGCTCGGCGGCCTCGACGACCCGTTGCCTGGTCTCCGCGCGGACCTGGCTGCGGCCGTTGAGTGCCTTGGACGCCGTGGCGATAGAGACGCCCGCCAGCCGGGCGACGTCGCCGAGCGTGGCGGGCTGCGAACGAGAGGGGCCGGTGGCCTGTGCCATGCGTGATCTCCTGTCTCGCCACGCGTGCCGACCTCGCCGAGGATGGCACGCCCCACCCGGAACCTTACGGCAAACGTTTCGGTCAAGATGCTGCCACGGGTTTCTGTGAGCCACCGACAACCGCTCTCTGCAAGGGGATTGACGGGTATTCGGGTGCGCCCTAGCGTTTCAGAAAGCCTTTTCGGTTTCTTTCGATTCCGCCACTCGTCCGTCACTCGTCCGTCACTCGGTTCAGTGCCAGCACATCCATCGTCCCGACCGGTGGGCCCCGCACGGCCCGCCGCGACACAAGGGGGATCGAACATGGGGAGCACGGTCGGACCGCGTGGCCGCGCGGGCCGCCTCGTCACCGGAGCCGTCGCACTGCTCGCCACCGCGAGCCTGGTCACGGCCTGCGGGTCGGGGGACGGCGGCTCGGAAGGCGGCGGAGGCGGCGGAGCGGCGAACGCCACCGGCGTCGACGACGGCGCCACGCTGACGATGTGGACCCGCGCGGCGACCAGGCCGCAGAGCGAGGCCCTGGTCAAGGCGTACAACGCGAACCACAAGAACAAGGTCGAGCTGACCGTCGTCCCCACCGACGACTACCAGGCCAAGGTCGGCGCCGCCGCAGGCTCCCGGGATCTGCCCGATCTGTTCGCCTCCGACGTGGTCTTCGTCCCGAACTACACCTCCAGCGGCCTCTTCGCCGACCTCACCGAACGCGTCGACGCCCTGCCCTTCGCCGAGAACCTGGCCCAGTCGCACATCAAGGCCGGCACGTACGAGGACAAGAAGTACGTGGTGCCGCACACCCTCGACCTGTCGGTGCTCTTCTACAACAAGGATCTCTACCGCAAGGCGAAGCTCGACCCCGAGAAGCCGCCGACCAGTTTGACCGAGTGGGACGAGCAGGCGCGTGCCGTGGACGCCCTCGGCGGGGACGTCAACGGGACCTTCTTCGGCGGCAACTGCGGTGGCTGCGGCGTCTTCACCTGGTGGCCGTCGATCTGGGCCGCGGGCGAGGAGGTGCTGAACGAGGACGGCACCGAGGCACGACTCGCCTCCGCCACCGCCAAGAAGGTCTACGACACCTATCGGGGCTGGGTCGACGACGACATCGTGGCGCCCGGCGCGAAGGACGAGACGGGCACGACCTGGACCGGGATCTTCCCGAAGGGCAAGGTCGGGGTCATGCCCATGCCGTCGACCACGCTCGGGCTGATGCCCAAGGACCTGGACCTCGGGGTCGCCCCCATCCCCGGCCCCGACGGCGGCGGGACCACGTTCGTCGGCGGTGACGCCATCGGCATCTCCGCGACCAGCGAGAAGGCCGACCAGGCCTGGAACTTCCTCGCCTGGACCCTCGGCGACGAGGCACAGGTGGACGTCGTCGCCGCACACAAGGACGTCGTGGCCCGCACCGACCTGGCGTCCAACAAACACTCCGATGCCGACCCCCGCCTCGTCGCCATCAACAAGCTCGTCGGCGACGGCCACACCCCGTACGCGCTGAAGTTCGGCCAGACCTTCAACGACCCCAACGGGCCCTGGCTGACGCTGATGCGCGACGCCGTCTTCGGCGACGGGACGTCCGTGGACCAGGACAACGAGGCCGTCAGCAAGTCGCTCGCCGACTGAGGTGGGGCGCCCTGACCGGGCGACGTACGGGGCGCCACCCCTCCCAGTCCCCGTTGGCCTGTCAGCAGAGGAGAGGCATGCAGTTGGACCCTCCCCCAGCTGAGGCAGGGGGATTCCTGGCGCACGTCGCCTACGGGCCAGTGGCTCGACAGGTCTTACACGATCAACACCAGCCGGGTTGGAACCAGCCCGGTTCGGTACGGCACAGCTTGGAGGTTCATGTGCTGGCTCGGCTCTCGTTTCGTCTCCGGCCTGAGGGCCGGGGCGTCTTCGGTAGAACCCGGTGAAGGTGGCCGAGTCCGCGCCGACCGCGCACCGGCCCCGGCCCCGGCCGGAACACCGGGGCCGTCCGCCGCGCGCGTCGGCGCCCCGGTGGCGGTCCCGCAAGGCCAAGGGGCTCGCCTACGCGGCCCCCACGGCCGTGTTCGTCGGGGTCTTCTTCCTGCTGCCCCTCCTGCTCGTCGGGCAGATGTCGCTCAGCGACTGGCCGCTGCTCGCCGGGGACCGAGGTGTCAACGCCCCCGAGAACTACACCGACATCACCGACGCCCCGCTGTTCTGGCCCGCCGTCCGCTTCACCCTCCTCTACACCGGGGTCGTCACCGTCGTACTGCTCGGCCTGGCGCTCCTGCTCGCCCTGCTCGTCCAGGAGTCACGGCCGGGCGCCGGCTTCTTTCGTACGGTCTACTTCCTGCCCAGCGCCCTGGGCCTGGCCTCCGCCTCCCTGCTCTTCTGGGGGCTGTACAGCCCGACCACCGGCCCGCTCGGCGACATCCTCGAAGGGCTCGGTCTCGTCGACGAAGAGGTGTCCTTCCTCGGCACACCGACTGCCGCCCTGCTGTCGACGGTGTTCCTCATCGTCTGGAAGTTCGCGGGCTTCTACATGCTGATCCTGCTCGTGGGCCTGCAACGCATCCCGCACGAGGTGTACGAGGCGGCGCGGATGGACGGCGCGAGCCGCGCCCAGATCTTCCGCTCCATCACCCTGCCCCTGCTGCGCCCCTCCCTCGCGCTCACCCTGCTCCTGTGCGTCACCGGATCGCTGCTCGCCTTCGACCAGTTCTTCATCCTCACCAAGGGCGGCCCCGACAACAGCACCGTCACCGTCGTCCAGTTGATCTACCGCGAGGCCTTCCAGCGGCTGAACCTCGGCACCGCGGCTGCCCTGTCGATCATCGTGCTGGCCGTGCTGCTCCTGCTCAACGCCCTCCAGTTCCGCGGTCTGCGCCGCGCCGACGAGTCATGAGAGGGAACCCGACCGTGCTTACCCGCGCCCTCGGCCGTACGCCGTACTACGTCGTCGCCGGAGGTCTGGCCGTCATCTTCCTCTTCCCGCTGCTGTGGAACACCTGGGCGTCGGCCAGCCCCCAGCCCGGCACCGCCCAGGACTCGGGCTACGGCCTCGGCAACTACCGGACGCTGCTCGAGTACGACGCCGGTCTGTGGCAGTACCTGCTGAACAGCACGGTCGTCTCGGCGCTCACGGTCGCCCTGACCCTCGGTGTCTCCCTGCTCGGCGGCTACGCCTTCGCCCGCTTCGACTTCCCCGGCAAGAACCTGCTGTTCCTGCTGACCCTGGCCATCCTGATGGTCCCGTACGCCACCCTCCTCATACCGCTCTACGTACTGCTCGGCAGGCTGCAGCTGCAGAACTCGCTGATCGGGCTGAGCCTCGTCCTGGCCATGTTCCAACTGCCGTTCGCCACCTTCATGATGCGGATCTCCTTCGAGGCGGTGCCGCGCGAACTGGAGGAGTCGGCGCTCGTCGACGGCTGCGGCACGGCGGGCGCGCTGCGCCGGGTGCTCCTCCCGGCGGTACGGCCGGGGCTGATCACCGTGGGGCTCTTCGCGTTCCTCGCGGCCTGGAACGACTTCATCGCGCCCCTGATCCTCATCTCCGACAGCGCGAAGGCACCCCTGCCACTGGCCGTCGCGAACTTGCGGCAGCAGAGCATGGGCGCCGTCGACTACGGCGCGACCGAGGCGGGTGTGGTGGTCCTCGCCGTGCCCTGCCTGCTCCTCTTCCTGCTGCTGCAACGGCACTACATCCGGGGCTTCATGTCCGGCGCGCTCAAGGGCTGACGCGCTCGAGGGCTGACGCGCTCGAGGGCCGACGCATACGCGCGGCGCGACGACGTGGACAGCCCACCGCCGACCGAAGGGACGAACCGAAGGCATGAACAGGTGAGGGAGAACACGGTGACGTCATCCGTCCTGCCCGTGGCGCCGACCCGTGGCCGACTGCGGCCGCTCGGCCTCGACGAGGTCAGGATCACCGGGGGTTTCTGGGCCCGGCGACGGCACACCAACACGACCGCCACGCTCGACCACTGCCGCGACTGGATGGACCGCGTCGGCTGGACCGGCAACTTCCGGGCCGCCGTCGAGGGCAGGATCCACCGGGACCGGCGCGGCCGGGAGTTCGCCGACTCCGAGGTCTACAAGCTGCTCGAAGCCATGGCCTGGGAGGCCGCGAACGGCGACGGCGCCCCGCTGGACGCCGAGATCACCGCCCTCACCGACCTCGTCGCCCCCGCCCAGGAGGCGGACGGCTATCTGAGCACCGCCTTCGGCCGCCCCGGTCAGCCCGCCCGCTACAGCGACCTCGAAGAGGGCCACGAACTGTACTGCCAGGGGCACCTCGTCCAGGCCGGCGTGGCCCAGGCCCGCGCCCGGGGCGAGGGCGAACTCGCGAAGATCGCCCAGCGGGCCGCCGACCACGTCTGCGCCACCTTCGGGCCGGGCGGCATCGAGGCCTTCTGCGGCCACCCGCAGATCGAGTCGGCTCTCGTCGAACTGGCCCGGCTCACCGGACGGCAGCGCTACCTCGACCAGGCCGCCCTCTTCGTCGACCGACGCGGCCACGGCACCCTCACCGAGGGCGAGTTCGGCCGCGCCTACTTCCAGGACGACCTCCCCGTCCGCCGGGCCACGGCCCTGCGCGGTCACGCCGTCCGCGCCCTCTACCTCGCCGCAGGCGCCGTCGACGTGGCCGTGGAGACCGGCGACGACGAGCTGCTCGCCGCCGTCGTACGCCAGTGGGAGGCCACGGTCGCCCGTCGCACCTACCTGACCGGCGGCATGGGCTCGCACCACCGCGACGAGTCCTTCGGCGCCGACTTCGTCCTGCCCCCGGACCGCGCCTACTCGGAGACCTGCGCGGGGGTCGCCTCCGTGATGCTCGGCTGGCGGCTGCTCCTCGCCACCGGCGAACCCCGCTTCGCCGACCTCGTCGAACGAACCCTGTTCAACGTCGTCGCCACCTCCCCGTCCGAGGACGGCCGGTCCTTCTTCTACGCCAACACCCTGCACCGGCGGCACCGGGGCGTCGCACCGCAGGCGGACGTCGACAGCCCCCGTGCCGACTCGGGGCTGCGCGCCCCCTGGTTCGCGGTGTCGTGCTGTCCGACCAACGTGGCGCGGACCCTGGCACAACTGCCGGCCTACCTGGCGACGGCGGACGACGAGGGCGTGCAGCTGCACCAGTACGCCGACGCCGACATCGCCACCTCCCTCACCGGTGGACGGGGTGTCGCCCTGCGGGTCCGCACCGACTACCCGTCCGGCGGGAGCGTGACCGTCCGGATCGGCCGCTCCCCGGCCCACCCGTGGGCCCTCTCGCTGCGCGTGCCCCAGTGGGCGGCGGGCGCCACCGCGTGGCTGGTCGATCCCGACGGCGTGCGCCGCCCGGTCGCCCCGGGCACGGCGGCCGTGACCCGGGTCTTCCGGCCCGGCGACGAGATACGGCTGGAACTGCCCGTCGCCCCGCGCTGGATCCACGCCGACCCCCGCATCGACGCCGTACGCGGCACGGTGGCCGTCCAGCGCGGCCCGCTGGTGTACTGCGCCGAGTCCGTCGACCTGCCGGACGGCCACGAGGTCGACGCGATCCGGGTGGACACGTCCGCTGACCCCGAGGACGGGCCGGGCGGCGGCACGGAGGGCACGGGCGGCACGGTCGTGGTCGCCGGGGAGGTCGCCGTACGCGAAGGGCGGAGCGAGGCGGCATGGCCGTACGAGCCGCTGGGGCACCCCCATGAACAGCAGCCCGCCGACCCCACCGGGATCGTCCTCGTGCCCTACCACTCCTGGGCCGACCGGGGCCCCTCGACCATGCGGGTGTGGCTGCCGACGACCGAAGAGGGCCGGCCCGAAGACCCGGACAGCGGCACCGACACAGGGAGGTAGTCGTGCGCGGACCACGAAGACGGCACCACCACAGAACCCTGGCCGGAGCGCCGGCCGTCGGACTGCTCGGCACGCTCGCCGCCGCCGTTCCGGCCGAGGCGGACAACTCGGCGATCGGCTACCCCGTCTACTCCGGATCGGCGGAGCCCGTACCGGCAGGCTCGCCCTCACCGCCGACCGTCTCACCCACCGCGTCTACGACCCCGTCACACGCAAGGTGACCTTCCCGGACGGCGGCGGCGCCAAGGCCCGGACCACCGGGCTGCGTACGGCCGTCGCGGCACCGCAGGACGTCGAGTACGGCCGCAAGGACCGGGTCACCGACCTGTTCGCCAAGGCCGCGCGGGACCTGACCGGCACGGCGACGGACAACCTCGCCGCCGGTGCCACGGTCCGCCCCTCCCACGAGGCCGAGGGGCGGGGCGTGGCCGGAGCCGTCGACGGCTTCACCGTCAACGGGGCACGAGCGTACGGGTCACCGGGATCGCCGACCGGGCCGCGCGGCCGGTCACCGCGACCGTGTGGGTACGGCAGACCGACGCGGTCGAGATCACCAGCATCGCAGAGGAGCCGGTCACCACCCGCGCCGGCCGGGCGCCCACACTCCCGGCGACCGTCGTCGTCACGTACAACGACGGCTCCAAGGACGGCCGGATCAGCGTCACTTGGGACCCGGTGGAGCCGGGGCAGTACGCCGAGCCCGGCACCTTCGCGGTGAAGGGGGACCGTGGCGGGCACCACGTACCGCGCGACGGCCACCGTCACCGTGACGGGCCCTCCATGACCGGCCCTCCACAGCACTCCATGACCGCTCGGTGACCGCCTGCCTCGGCTGATCGAGCGGTCACCGTCCCATCCCCCACACCTGCCGAACGACTGACGATCGGAGTCGAGAGCATGTCCCAACCCCCCACCCGGCGAAGGCTGTTGAGCCTCGCCGCCGGAGCGGCGGCCGCCACCCCGCTCGTACCGGCAACCTCGCTCGCGCACGCCGCCCCGGCCGCACAAGCTGCTGCTGCCCAGGCCCCGTCCGCAACAGCCGCCCAGGCCCCCGCGACCCCACTGCCCCTCCCCTCCACCTGGTCGGTACACCCCTTCCCCCTGGCCCAAGTCACCCTGGGCGACGGTGTGTTCAGGGCCAAGCGCGACCTGATGCTGAACTACGCCCGGTCCTACCCGGCCGACCGCATCCTGGCCGTCTTCCGCGCCAACGCCGGTCTCGACACGCGGGGTGCCCGGCCGCCCGGTGGCTGGGAGACCTCCGACGGCAATCTGCGCGGCCACTACGGCGGCCACTTCCTCACCCTCGTCGCCCAGGCGTACGCGGACACCCGGGAGGCCGCCCTCAAGACCAAGCTGGACCACTTGGTCGGCGCGCTGGGGGAGTGCCAGGCGGCGCTGGCGGAGCGCGGTACGCCGAGACCCAGCCACCCGGGCTTTCTGGCGGCGTACCCGGAGACGCAGTTCATCCTGCTGGAGAGCTACACGACGTACCCCACCATCTGGGCGCCGTACTACACCTGCCACAAGATCATGCGGGGACTCCTCGACGCGCACACCCTGGCCGGGAACGCACAGGCCCTGACCATCGCCTCGAAGATGGGCGACTGGGTGCACAGCAGGCTCGGCGGGCTGCCCAAGGCGCAGTTGGACCGCATGTGGTCCATCTACATCGCCGGTGAGTACGGCGGCATGAACGAGGTGATGGCCGACCTCCACGCCCTCACCGGCAAGGCGGAACACCTCGCCGCCGCCCGCTGCTTCGACAACACCGCGCTCCTTGACGCCTGTGCCCAGGACCGGGACATCCTCGACGGGCGGCACGCCAACCAGCACATCCCGCAGTTCACCGGCTATCTGCGGCTGTTCGACGAGACGGGGGAGGAGCGGTACGCCGAGGCCGCGCGGAACTTCTGGGGCATGGTCGCCGGGCCCCGGACGTACAGCCTGGGCGGCACGGGACAGGGCGAGATGTTCAAGGCCCGAGGAGCCATCGCGGCCACGCTGGACGACAAGAACGCCGAGACCTGTGCGACGTACAACATGCTGAAGCTCAGCCGGCAGTTGTTCTTCCGGGAGCCGGACGCGGCCCGCATGGACTACTACGAGCGGGGTCTGACCAACCACATTCTGGCCTCCCGCCGGGACGCGGCGAGCACGAGCAGCCCGGAGGTCACCTACTTCGTGGGGATGGGCCCGGGAGTCGTGCGCGAGTACGGCAACACCGGCACCTGCTGCGGCGGCACCGGCATGGAGAACCACACCAAGTACCAGGACTCGGTGTACTTCCGGTCCGCCGACGGCAGCGCGCTGTACGTGAACCTGTATCTCGCCTCGACCCTGCGGTGGCCGGAGCGGGGACTCGTCGTGGAACAGACGAGCGCCTATCCGGCCGAGGGTGTCCGCACCCTGACGTTCCGGGAGGGCGGGGGCACGTTCGATCTGAAGCTGCGGGTGCCGTCCTGGGCCACGGGGGGATTCACCGTCACGGTCAACGGGGTCCGGCAACGAATCGAGGCCGTGCCCGGGTCGTACCTCACGCTGAGCCGGAACTGGCGGCGCGGTGACCGGGTCGGGATCTCCGCGCCGTACCGGCTGCGGGTGGAAAGGGCCCTGGACGATCCCACGGTCCAGTCGGTGTTCTGCGGTCCGCTGCTGCTGGTCGCGCAGAGCCCGGAGGCCGGGTTCCGCAGCTTCTCCTTCTACAAGGACTTCACCCTGCGCGGCGATCTCGCGGACGTGATCCGACCCGAGGGCAGGCCGCTGCACTTCACCACGCACGGTCTGACCCTCGCGCCGTTCTTCGTCGGGAACGACGTCGGCTACCACGCCTACTTCAGGCGCTCCGAGCCCGTCGTCGTGTTCGGTACGGCCGGTTCGGGCGTCCCGAACCGGGCCCGGGGCGACGGCCTGACCTTCCTCGACGTGCTCTGGGCGCAGGCGTCCTTCCCGACGTCCGAGGACTTCGTGCGGGCGGTGCGGGCCCTCGCCGACGGGTGGGTGTCCGAGGGCCGGTTCACCGCCGCCGAGCGGGACGCCGTGGTCGCCGCGGCGGTCCGGGCGGGTCTCCGGGGCTGAGCACGCGCGAAGGGTTGACGTGTACGGGGCGAGATGGGTTTATGGGAGCGCTCCCATAACTCTCTGGCACCCCGACCTTTCGATGCCTGAGTTTCTCGGCGCCCACCCCCACCTGGAGTCGCAGTGAGAACTGGAAGAAGCACGCAGCGAAGGAATTTCTTAAGCACTCTTCTGGCCGGACTGGCGGGCCTGATCGGGCTCACACTCCTGGCAGTCCTCGCCCCGGCCGTCGCCCTGGCCCAGTCGGCGCCCGACGTCCAGGCCACCGGCCTGCACATCGGTGACGGCCGGCTGCTGGAGGGCAACGGCAACGATTTCGTGATGCGCGGCGTCAATCACGCCCACACCTGGTACCCGGGTGAGACGCAGTCGCTGGCCGACATCAAGGCGCTGGGCGCCAACACCGTCCGCGTCGTCCTCTCCGACGGGCACCGCTGGACCAGGAACAGCCCCGCCGACGTGGCGAACGTCGTCGCCCAGTGCAAGGCCAACCGGCTCATCTGCGTCCTGGAGGTGCACGACACCACCGGATACGGCGAGGAGGCCGCGGCCGGCACGCTCGACCACGCGGCCGACTACTGGATCGGCCTCAAGGGCGTCCTCGCCGGCGAGGAGAACTACGTCATCGTCAACATCGGCAACGAGCCCTGGGGCAACACCAACCCCGAGGGCTGGACGGCCCCCACCATCGCCGCCGTGCAGAAGCTGCGGGCCGCGGGCTTCGAGCACACGATCATGGTGGACGCGCCCAACTGGGGCCAGGACTGGCAGGGCGTCATGCGCGCCAACGCCCGGTCCGTGTACGACGCCGACACCACCGGCAACCTGATCTTCTCGATCCACATGTACAGCGTCTTCGACACCGCCGCGGAGATCACCGACTACCTGGGCGCCTTCGCGAACGCCGGACTGCCCATCCTCATCGGCGAGTTCGGCGGACCCGCCGACCAGTGGGGCGATCCGGACGAGGACACCATGATGGCCACCGCCGAGCAGCTGGACCTCGGCTACCTCGCCTGGTCCTGGAGCGGCAACACCGACCCGATCCTCGACCTGTCGATCGGCTTCGACCCCACGCAGCTCAGCGCCTGGGGCCAGCGCATCTTCAACGGCGCCGACGGCATCGCGCAGACGGCTGAGGAAGCCACGATCTTCGGCGGCGGCAACCCGGGCGACACCCAGGCGCCGACCACCCCCGGCGCCCCGACCGCCTCCGCGGTGACGGCGGCCTCCGCCACGCTCTCCTGGACCGCCGCCACGGACAACGTCGGCGTCACCGGCTACGACATCGTCCGCGTCAGCGGCTCCGCCGAAACCAAGCTCGCGGCCTCCACCACCAACTCCGTCACCCTGACCGGCCTCACCGCCGACACGGCGTACACCTTCGCCGTCTACGCTCGTGACGCCGCCGGGAACCGGTCGAACCGCTCGGCCACCGTGAACGTCACGACGGACGAGGGCGGCAACACACCCGCCGGGAACTGCTCCGTGGCCTACCGGGCCACCAACGAGTGGCCGGGCGGCTTCCAGGGCGAGATCGTCATCCGCAACACCGGTACCACCGCCGTCAGCGGCTGGACTCTGGCCTTCACCTTCGCAGGCGGTCAGACGATCACCAACATGTGGGGCGGGAGCGCCACGCAGAGCGGTGGCGCGGTGAGCGTGAAGCCCGCCTCCTACACCTCCACCATCCCGGCCGCGGGCTCCGTGACGGTCGGGTTCATCGGCAGCAAGGGCGCAACCAACACCGCACCGACGACGTTCACGCTCAACGGGGCGACCTGCGCGAGCAGTTGACCGCCCTTGCGAAGTGACCGGCGGGGGCCTGCTCGTGGCCCCCGCCGCTCACGTCAGCGTCGTACGAGCTCGATCCGGTACTTCCGGGTCTGTGAACCGTCCTCGCTGGTCACGGTGACGACGGCCGAGGTCCGGCCGGACCCGCCGGACTTGGCGGTCCTGTCCACGGTGACGGTCGCGTACGGGTCGCGCGCCGTCGCCGTGACCTCCGCCCGGCTCGGGTTCTCGGTGGCTATCCGGTAGGTGGTGGTGTCGGGGTCGAAGGACCTGATCGGTTTACCGGCGACCTCGATGGAGGTGGCGGCGGTGTCCGAGGAGGCGCCGGGGGTCTTGGCGAACACCTCGATCTCGCCCATCGTGATGTAGCCGCCCTGACGCGCGGTCATGACCACGCGCACGCCGGTCGCAGGGCCCGCGTCGAGCGGGACGTCGATCACCGGTGTGCCCTCGGTGCCGACCGCGACGGGATCGCCCACGTCGGTCCACGGACCGTTCTCGGTGGCCTGGACCTGCACCTTCAGGCTCTCGGGGAAGGAGACGTTGGTCCCGTCCCGATGGAAGTGGGCGACGACCCGGGTCAGGTCGCGGGCCTTCGGGAGGCTGAAGGCGATGGTGTCGGACGGGTTCTTGGTGCCCGACTTCCAGTTGGACCAGGCCTTCTCGGCGGTGTTGCCGTTGCGCAGCCGCTCGGCGGAGTAACCGCTCTCGGTGAAGGTGGCGCCGACGGAGACGTTCGTGTCGGTCGCGATGTTGGCCTCCGTGGCCTGGGTGACCTGGACACGTACGGTCGCGTCGGCCGTGCTGCCGTCGACGACCTCCGCAGTACCCGGCAGTGTCACGACGCCGGTCTTGTCGAACGCTCCGGTGGGTGCCGCGTCCCAGGTCACCGGGAGGGTGGTCCGGCCGCCGTGCCTGCCGACGCCGACGACCGTCGTCGGCAGCTCCGGCTCGCCGCCCACGTACGTCTTGGCGCGGGCGGGGACGGTCGAGGCGATCGTGTCGACGGTGACGAGGGCCTTCGCGGGGATCCTGCGTCCAAGGGCGTCGGTCGCCTCGCCCGTGACGCGTACGGTCCCGGGCCTGCTCCACTTCCGGTCCGACGGCAGGTCCCACACCACGGGCAGGGAGCCCCGGGCGCCGTCCCGGAACACCGGAGTCACCGTCTCCGGCAGCTTCGGCCGCAGATCCGGGACGGTGAACGCCTCGGCCCGCTCGGTGCGCAGCACGGTCTCGTCGCTCACGGTCCAGCGCTGGTTGGCCGCCGAGGTCGGGGTGTACGTCGACACCTTGGCGCCGTCCGCCGAGGACTGCCCGGTGACATCGACGAGACGGCCGGTGGCGGTGTTCACGAAGGTCCAACTTCCGTCGCCCGTCGTCGACATGACCCACTGCGCGGCTGCGGGGACCTCGTCGGCGGCCGGGTCTTCGAGGACGGCCTGGTTGTCGCGTACGGCGAGCCGCTTGCCGGTGTCGGCGTTGGTGAGGGCGTAGCGCTCGCGGTTGCCGGTGCCGGGGGTCAGCTGCTCCACCGACCACAGCTGCCGGGCGCTCGCGGTGTCGGTCGTGCGGATGACGACGCCGGTGCCGTCCTCCGACGGGGTGAGCGATTTGCCGCTCTGTGTGCCCTGGAGGCGGTAGACGTGGTCGGGCTGGACGAGGGCGGCGTCCTTCGCCGCGCCGCTGACGCCCTCGACCAGGAAGGTGGTGACGGACTTGGCGGGGACGTCGAGGGTGGCCGCGCGGTCGGTCACCCGGACCGGGGTGCCCTCGACGAGGGCGCCGTCGGCGCTCGTCACGACGGGGGTGACGGTGGCGCGGGACGAGACCTTGCCGAAGCGCGAGAGATCGAGGGTGACGGAACGCGCGGTCGTGCCGCCGTTCACGTGGACCACGGTGGCCGCACGGCCCGACTTCTTGACGGCGGCGACGCTGGACGGGTCGTCGACCTTCACGAAGTGGTCGCCGGGGCGGATGTGATGGGTGAAGTTCCGGATGGTGTGGAACTTGGAGTTGGCCCGGATCGGGCAGGTCTCCAGGGTGTCCGAGGCCGTGCAGTTGAACGGGACGTGGATGCTGCCCCAGTTCTTGCCGGCCGCGGCCTGCGGGACGGAGTCCTCGATGGGCTGCCAGAACACCCAGGCGGAGGGCTCCAGTTCACGCATGTCGTCGACCATGCGGGTGGCGATGCCGAGGCCGGGCTCCATGCTGGTGAAGTCGGTGCCGGTGCCCCAGGTGCCCTCGACCTCGCTCATCCAGAGCTTCTTGTCGGCGCCCTTGGCGATGTCACGCGCGCTGGTGCGCATGCCGGTGCCGTAGGTGTGCACGTTGAGCTGGGGGACGGCGGCACGCGCGGAGGTGTCGTACGCGTTCCAGTTCTGGGTGAAGATCGTGGGGTTGGTCTCGTCCATCGCAGAGATCTCGGCGTCGGTCGCCGCTCCCTCGAGCGCCTTGTCGAGCGCGAGGACCACCTTCTGCTGGAGCGCGGGGCCCGCGTGCGCGCCTTCCTGGCGGCCACCGGTGGGCTGGCCGTTCGCGCCGATCTGGGTGCCCCAGTAGTTGGTGTTGGGCTCGTTCAGCGGGGCGATGGTGTCGAAGTCGATACCGTGCCGCTTCTCCATCTCCTCGGTGACCCGCACCAGATAGGTGGCGAACTCGTCGACGCGGTCCGCGCGGATCTGGTCCGTGTTCGCGTCGAAGCCGCCGGAGACATAACCGTTGACGGTCTGGAACCAGGGCGGCGAGTTGCTGAACGCCTCCCACTTGGTGATCTTGTCCTTGACCTGGTCCACCCACCACCGCTGGCCCGGGTCGGCATCCCAGTCCCAGTGGTCCGGGTTGTCCGGGTCCCACCACTCCATGTCCTGCCGGGTGGTGCCCTCGGGGGCCTTCCAGAAGCCGTCCATCGTCGCGCCGGTCTTCATGTAGTCCCTGCGGACGTCCGGGGCGTTGCCGCCGCCGATGTTGTAGCGCGCGATGTTGAGGCCGAGGCCGTCCTCACCGAACAGCATGTCGACGAGCTGTCTTCGGACGGGCTCCGGGTAGTTGCCCGTGGCGTTGGCGAACCAGACGAGGCTCGTGCCCCACCCCTCGAACTCCTGCTGCTGGTACGACGGGTCGATCCGTACGGTGACTCCGCTCTGCGCCACCGGAGCCGGTGTGTCCGCGGCCGTGGGCGGCGCGGCCATCAGGCCCGCGCCGAGCACCAGGGGAACCATGGGCGCCCATGCCCGGACGATGCGATGTCGTGGGGACACGACACTCCCTTCCACTACACGGAGGCGAACGAGATTTCGTTGACATGCCCAAAACATGTGCTTAGCATTCAGGAAACTGAAAGCGCTTTCTAGCCCTTGTGTGTACGGATTCGCACGACCCAGGAACGTCCCCCACTCGTCCCGGGAGGAACCACATGAGGTCGTCCTTGTCACGCGCCGCACGCGGCGTGCCCGCTCTCACGCTCGGCCTGCTGCTCGCCGCGACCGCGCCCGTCGAGGCCGGGACAGCCGCCGGCGCCGAGGCGGCACCCCTTGCTGAGACGTCCCCCACCGGCTTCGCCGCCGTCAACGCGCTCGGACAGAACGGCACCACGGGCGGAGCGGGTGGCGCGACCGTGACCGCCACCACCACCGAGCAGTTCCTGCAGTACATCGACACGGTGGGCCCGCTGGTCATCCGGGTGCAGGGCACCGTCGACATCACCAGCAAGCAGGGCGTCCGCCCCAACAAGACCATCATCGGCGTCGGTTCCTCGGCCGTCATCAACGGCGGCGGCCTGGACTTCTACCGCTCGTACAACGTCATCGTGCGGAACATCAAGTTCACCAACGCCGAGGACGACGCGGTCAACGTCGGCCAGGAGTCCCACCACATCTGGATCGACCACAACGAGTTCGTCGCGCCCCTCGACGGGGCCGTCGACGTCGTGCGCGGCGCCGAGTACGTCACCGTGTCCTGGAACTGGTTCAACAAGACCGACAAGAGCATGCTGCTCGGGCACTCCGACGGCAACGGCAGCCAGGACGCCGGGAAGCTGAAGGTCTCGATCCACCACAACTTCTTCGACGGCTCACGGCAACGGCATCCCCGGGTCCGCTTCGGCGAGCCGGTGCACGTCTACAACAACTACTACAAGGGAAACGCCATCTACGGCGTCGCCTCGACCATGAACGCCGGCGTCGTCGTCGAGGGCAACCACTTCGAGGGCGTCCCCGCCCCCTGCTACTCGGCGAGCGGGTACGACGCCTCCGGGCCGGGCCGGCTGGTCCAGCGGAACAACGTCTTCACCGGGTCCGGTACGTGCGAGACCAACGGCACGGTGACCGAGCCGCGCACCTACTACGCCTACACGCTGGACCCCGCCACGAACGTCCCGGCCCTCGTACGGGCCGGGGCAGGCACAGGAAAGACCGGTAGCTGAACATCCCCCTGTATCCCCCCATATCCCCCCACGAAAAACAGGAGAGACCCCGATGAACTCACCGCGCAAGAAGGTGGTCGTGGCCGCGCTGGCGGCCGCGTTGCTCGCCGGACCCGGTGTCGCGCAGGCCGCACCCCAGGCCGCGCCCGTGCCCCGGGAGCAGGCCGCGGCGGCCACCATCACCTGGACCCTCGTCCGGGCGAGCAACCCGACACAGGACCAGCAGACGGCGTACAACCTCATCACGGCGGCCATGAACGCCGCGGTCGCCCGGTACAACAACCTCAGCGACCTGGGCAAGAACATCACCGTCCGCTACGAGCCTGGCGTCCCCACCGCCGACGGGAACATCAACGGGACCATCCGATTCGGCAACCGCAGCTATATGAACGAGCGGACCGCGCTGCACGAGATCGCGCACACCATAGGCGTGGGCACCAGCTCGGGCTGGTCGCGGCTGGGTGGCAGCGGTACGTGGACCGGTGCGCAGGCCACGGCACTCGTCCGGCAGTACGACGGGGCGAGCGCGAAGATCTCCACCGGTGGCGGCCACTTCTGGCCGTACGGACTGAACTACGACAACGAGTTCTCCGGTACGGCGGCCGACCGGCACGTCCGGATCGTCGCCGCGATGGTGAGCGACGGACTGTAACTCGGGTGGTTGCAGAGGGAGTTGGTGCCTGGTGACAAAGGCGCCGACGGTAGCTGCGTTGTTGTGAGCATGGGGCGGTGGGGACGCTTTCGCGGTCCTACCGTCCCAGCATGAACACGAGTCGCAGCAGGGGAAAGAACCCAAGGGCACTGCGGAGTGCCGCGTCGGCGGTGCTGCTGACCGTCGGGGCGCTCACCGGGGCCGCCCCGGACGCCCGGGGCGAGGACGCGCGGACCGAGACGGCCGTGGCGTCGACGAGTCCGGTCGGCGGGGTGACCGAGACGGTGGTGCGGGTGAGGGCGCCGCTGCCGGCGTCCTTCGGGGCGCGGCCGGCGGCGTGCGACTGGCTGTCGTATCTGCGCTACCGGTCCGCCGACGGGCCGGCGGACTCGGCCGACGCCGACCGGATCCTCGTCGCCCAGCCGGGGATCCTGGAAGGCGCCGGAGCCTTCGACAGCATCGCCCGCAACACCGTGGCACGGGCCGCCGGGCAGGGCCGGCACATCGAGTTCTGGGCCCTGGACCGGCGCTCCAACTGCCTGGAGGACCGCACCGGTGTGGCCTCCGGCGACCAGCACACCGCCGTCGACTACTACTACCGGGACAAGCAGGTCGAGGGCCGTACCTTCGACGGGTTC
Source organism: Streptomyces sp. NPDC057474 (assembly GCF_042802555.1). Lineage (NCBI taxonomy): Bacteria > Bacillati > Actinomycetota > Actinomycetes > Kitasatosporales > Streptomycetaceae > Streptomyces > Streptomyces sp. NPDC057474. Next base: position 70,658 of record NZ_JBHVDX010000001.1, read on the forward strand.
GTCGGCGACGGCGAGCTGGGCTGGATGGCGAAGCTCGGTATCGAACGGACCGTCCGCGACCAGTACGACCTGCTCACCGCCGAACTGCCCGACCAGCGGGTGCGCAAGGAGAAGGTGCTGTGCGGCGGGCACTCCCTGGGCGGTGTGATCACCGGGTACTTCGCGACCGCCGACTTCGACGGCGACCGGGCCACCACGGCCGACGCCGGACACAACCAGTGCGCCGGCTACTTCGCCCTCGACACCACCGTCTCCACCTCGCTCGCCGACCTGAGCGGCAGCATCCCGGACGACACCAACCTGCCCGACGTGGGCCTCGGTTACGGCGCGGTCCAGGCCGGGCTCGACAGCGGACTGCTGCCACGCACGCTGTCCGCGCCGGTGCTCCTCAACCCGGAGATGATGACGCTGCTGGCCATCGCCGGCGTGGGCGCGTTGCAGGACCCGGGCGGCGAGGCCGATCTGCCGAGCTATCTGCCTCTCAACACCAACATCGAGGTCACCAACCGCTTCCTGTTCTCCGAGGACACCGCCACCTTCCTCACCGGCTCACCGGCGGTGAAGGACTTCCGGCTCACCAACGAGGCGATACTCGGCGCGCTGATGGACGACCACTCCGTACCACTGGCGTTCCTGCAGAGCAGCGTCGGCTTCTTCGACGGCGGGCCGATCGTCGACAAGAGCTTCCCCGTCGCCAACGGGAGCGACGAGCAACCGGCGCTGTTCGGCAGCGAGTACAAGGCCATCCCCGACCGGCCGGGCGGCCCGCTCTACACCTGGCGGAACTACGACCGCGTGGGCGATGCCGACGACCCCGGGTACCGGTCGGCCGACGGGACCCCGTTCACCGCCGCGGGCAAGGAGGTCACCGACATCCAGGAGCTGGCCCGCAGCATGGGCGAGCAGCCGTTGGACTTCACCGAGCAGTACTTCCCGACCAAGCTGGTCACCGACCTCCAACTGGCCGGCTCACCCCAGGTGAAGCGACTCGTCGTCCACCCGGACGGGCTCACCGCCAACCCGACGCTCACCGTGCTCGCGGGCGACGGACTGCTGGCGGGCCGCGTCCCGGCCGACCTGGACCCCGTCGTCGCCGACGGCTACCAGCACCTGGATGTGCTGACCGCCGCGCCCACGCAGAACAACGGCCGTCCCGAGCCCGTCTCCACGAGCCTGACGGAGTTCGCGCGGGACCCCGACTAGCCATCGCCCCCATGGAAGAAGGGCCCGGGAGGATTTCTCCTCCCGGGCCCTTCACCCGTGTGCGGTGGGTGTGCGCCGTGGGCGGGGCGTCAGACCCTGGTCGCGGCGAAGGCCGCCGCCGCGTCGGCGTTCGCGGTGTAGCCGAGGTGGGCGCCCACGTCGCCCCCGCCGTTCTCACAGACGGGATCGCCGGCCGCGCAGAAGTCGATGGTGCGGCTCTGGTAGGTGCCGGTGACGCTCTTGCCGATGGCCCGGATCGGGTTGCCGAACAGCAGCACCGCCGAGACCCTGGGTTCGAGCGCGGCGGGAATGCCGGCCACGATGGGGCTGCCGACCACCGCGCCGGCGCTGCTGATGCCGATGGAGTTGTCGACGACGTTCGCGCCCTGCGAATAGCCGACGAGAATGAAACGCTGGTTCGGGCAGGAAGCGGCCTGGCTCCTGACGTGGTTCACGAGGTCCGTGTTGCCCTGCGCGGCCGAGGTGAGGGAAAGGTCCGCGGGATAGTTCACCTTGTAGCTGGACAGTGATTTGCCCGTGATTTTCTTCTGCAGCGCGGAATACACGGGGTCGCCGACGATGAAGCCGAGCGTGCCCGGCTCGAACGTGCCGCGAGCCGCGACGATGTCGATGTCCGTGCAGGCCGCGGCCGTGGCCGTGGGTGCCGAGACGGTGGCCAGTCCGGCCCCGCCGGCCAGCGAGAGCGCGGCGAGGCATAAGCGGATACGCATGGGGATCCTTTGAGGGTGGGGCGCGAAGTGCGCCTGTGGAAAAGGATGTCCCGAAGGTATTCGCCTTGTCAGGCCGAGTGTTATGGACGGTAATTCAGTAATCGCTTTTCTTTTTGCGCCGAGGTGAGTCTGTTCTGTTCTGGTGAGTCTGTTCTTCTTATGCGGTGAACGTGTCGTCGTCCCGCAATGCCTCGGCGCGCAGGGCGAGGATGAGGTCCAGACGGGTGCCGGGGTCGTGCAGGGCGTCGCCGAAGAGCTTCTCCAGCTGGCGCAGGCGGTAGCGGACCGTCTGCGGGTGGACGTGGAGGCGGGCGGCGACATCGGGCACGTTGCTGCCGCTGAGGAGCCAGGCCAGGAGGGTTTCGGCGAGCCGGCCGCGCGGCCCTTCCGCGACCGCGTCCAGCGGGGCCAGCGCCCGTAACTGGAGCTGGGCGAGCATCGGTTCGTCGCTGTGCAGCAGCAGCGTCGACAGATGGTCGGCGCAGCGCACCACGCCCTGCCGGGGCAGGATGCCGCGCCCCATCAGCCCGAGCGCACGCGTGGCCCAGTGCAGCGAACGTGCCGCTTCGGCGAGCGGGACCGTCGGGCCGATCGCGGCGGGCCGGCCACGCAGCGCGAGTGTGAACGCCCGGCCTCCGAAGCGGCCGGAACCGTCCGGATCGGGCACCAGCATCCGCGGCGGCCGGGACTCCATGTCCACCAGCGCCCCCGCCGCCGCCAACGGCCGGTCCGCCTCCCGCTGGTCCGGGGTCGCCGCCAAGGCGACCACCGCGACCTGCCTCGGCACCGACCACCGGGCGCCGTGCGCCAGGTCCTGCACCGCCTCCGGGGCCACCGGTCCCTCGCCCAGCAGCAGATCGAGCAGCCGCCTGCGCCGCCGCTCCAACTCGTCCGTACTGCGCAGCTGCGCCTCCGCGTATCCGGCGGCGGCCGCCTCGGCCACCTCGTGCACGGTCCGGAACGCGAGTTCGCCCAGCGCGGCCACGACCGAGGAGTCCAGGCCCAGTTCCTCCGCCGTACGGCCCATCAGCCGCCAGGCGTGCAGACCTCCGACCCGTAGCGCCGACTGCAACGCGTCCAGAGCGCGGCCCTCCAGGGCCTCGCCGCGCCCGAGTTCGTAGTACGTCGCGGTGATCGCGGCCCCGTGGCCGCGCGGATCGGCGATGTGGTCGACGAACAGGGTCAGCGCCTGCACGACCCCCGATCTGAGGTGCGCGCGATACGCCCCGTCCGCCGGCCGGGCGTACTCCGGGACCTGTCTGCGCACCTCCTCCTCCACCTCGTCGGCGACGGCCTCCAACCGGTCGCGCAGAAGTTTGGCGAGTTCGGGCGGCACAGGGGCAGCGCCGGGACCGTCCGGTACGCCGTGCGGCGGGGTGGGGGCAGCCACGGCGGACCCTCCTTTCACCCGGAAGCGGCTCACCCGCGGGCTGGTGCCCGTGGGGCGAGGGGCAAGTCCTGGGTTGGACGGACGTCCCCTGCGCTCCGTTCCGTGCCCCGACGGCACCGGCCTCACGCCGCCACCCCCAGCGCACCGGCGAGCATCGGCCACGACGTGCCGAACTCCCGCTTCCAGTAGGCCCAGCTGTGCCCTCCTCCCGCGTAGAAGTGGGTGGTCACCGGGACCCGCAGCAGCGAAAGCGTGTCCGTGAACGCGTGGGCGGACGGCCACAGCGCGCTCTCCAGCGCCTCGGGGAGCCAGTCGCCGATGCCGCCGACCACTCCGCTGCCGCTCGACACGTACAGGGCGGTGCCGCGCAGCCCCGCCGCGCGGGAACGCGGGTTGAAGTCCCGCCAGGTGAGCAGGTTCAGGATCGGGTTGCCCCACAGCGACAGGGGCGACAGGTTCTCGCGGGCCACGATGGCGTCCATCAGGCTCGGCACCCCGGGTGCCGTCGTGTCGAGGATGCCGCTGTACGAGGCCGCCGCCGCGAACGTCGCCGGGTGACGTGCCGCGTGCGCCATCGCTCCGTAGCCGCCGGTCGAGACCCCGGCGACGGCTCGGACCCCGGACGCCCGGTAGTCACGGGCGAGCAGCGCCGGGACCTCGGCGATCTGGAAGGTCTCGTAGTCGGGGCCGTCCCGCCAGGCGGTGGGGATGCCGGTCGGCCCCGCGTCCGGCATCGCCACGATCAGCTCCCGGCCCGCCGTGAACGCCTCGATGTCCGTCTCCCGGGTCCATGACGTGTAGTCGTCGTGGGCGCCGTGGAGGAGATACAGCACGGGGTACGTCCGGGCGGGCTGCGTGTCGAAGGAGGACGGGAGGATCAGTCGGACCGGGGCGTTCCGCCCCAGGGCGGCGGAGGGGAGGGAGACGTCGAGGGTGCGGGGGCCGAGGCGGGTGACGGATTGAGCGGCGGGGGTGGTGGCTGCGGCGGCTGGCTGACTGGTGCCGGTGCCGGTGCCGGTGCTGCGGCTGGTGGTGGTCTGGGCGGTGGGCGTCCGGCGGGTGGCTGCCCTGGCGGTGCCGGTGGCCGTGGTGCCGAAGAGGGCGGCCAGGCCGGTGGCGGCGGCCGCCCTGGAGACGGAGCGTCGGGACATTGCGGTGGTGCGTTCGGTGCGTTCGGTGTGGTCGGGCATGGCGGCTCTCCTCGGATCGGGTTCAGCGGGTGTCCCTGGCGAGCTCCCACCGCAGATGGGCGGCGATCTCGTCCACATGCGGCGGGTCGAGCAGCGACAGGTGGTGACCCGTGACCCGGACGACGGTCAGGCGCGGGCACACCTCGTCCCAGCCGAGCGTCTCGTCGTCCCGCTCGTACGCGGGGTCGCGCACGGTGTGCGGGGCGGGCTCGGTGGCCCGGTACAGCACCACCCGCCCGTCGTGCCGGCCCGGTTGGTGGGCCTCACCCGTCCGCAGGTCCAGATAGGAGGACCGCTGGTGAGCGAGGGCTGCCTGCGGCACGTCGGCGGCCTCCCGCAGGGCCCGCAGCACGGTGTCGACGCGCTCGCCGTCGTCCTCCGTCGCGGCCAACTCGTCGTAAGGCAGCGTCAGTTCGACCCCGTACGTGTCGGCTATGTGGCGGGCGAAGCCGGTGAAGTGGGCGTGGATCCGCTCGGCCGGTGTGCCCCCGGGGTGGGGGAGCGGCCGTACGGAATCGATGAGCACCACCAGCCGCACGTCCCGCCCGGCGGCCGTCAGCTGCCGCGCCGCCTCCTGCGCGACGAAGCCGCCGAACGACCAACCGCCCAGCAGGCAGGGCCCGTCGGGGTACACGGCGGCCACCGCTTCGGCGTAGCGACGCGCCTTCTCGTCGACCGTACGGGCCTCTTCGACCCGCTCCAGCCCATACACCGGCCGCTCCCCGCCGAGCCGTTCCACGAGGGCCCGGTAGACGTCGGTGGTGCCGCCGGCGGCGTGGACGAGAAAGAGAGGGGGATGGGGGCCGGAGGTGTGGAAGGGCCGGAGGAAGGAGTGGGAGCCGGTGTTGTGGAGGGGCTGGGGCGGGTGGTGCGTGTCGGAGGTGTGGAGGGGCCGGGGCAGGAAGTCCTCGCGCGGCGTCGTCTCGGTCGGCGATGACGAGTCCTCGCCGGCTGCGTGTGGGAGCTGCGGCAGGGGCTCCTTGCCGACCGCTCGGGGGGCGGCGTGTGGCGGGGTGTCCTCGTCCGAGGCCCGTGGCGCTCGCGATGGCGAGTCTCCGGCTGTTGCCTTCGCGGCCGGCGCGAGTGGGATGCCGCCGGACGGAGCCGGTCTCATTGCCTGCGCCGGGGCGGCTTCGGCCGATGTCGCCTGCGTCGGCGCCGCCTGCTGGACACCCCCGGCCGGCATCGCCTCGACCGTCAGCGCTCGCTGGATGCGGGCGGCCGTGTCCTCGACCGTGGCGGCGCCCAGCAGGTCGCGCAGGGGGAGTTCGATGTCGAACTCGCGTTCCAGGGCGGCGCGGATGCGGACGGCCATCAGGGAGTCCAGGCCCAGCTCGGCGAAGGCGGTGGCCGGGGTGATGCGGGTCGGCGAGTGTCCTGTGACGGCGGCGATGTGGTGGCAGAGGCGGGTGGAGACGGAGGCGTCCTCCGCCGAACGCCACCCTTCTGGCGTACGACTGCTCTCCCGCCCATGCCACCCGTCCAACTCCCGGGTGCCGTCCAGCCCAGGGCCTCCTTCCGCAGCATGGCCTCCGGCCGCCGTACGGTCCGCCTCCGGCATGTGCCGTCCGGACACCATGCGGCCCCCTGCCGTCCCGTGGCCCCCGCCCGGTTCGCGGCCCCCCTCGACCTCCGCATGTGCCTGCCCCGTCCCCGCAACCCTCGCCCGGCCATCCGTCCACCAGTGCCGCACATGCCGCCAGCGCGGCCCGGGCAGGTCGATGACGCGGCCCCGCGGCGGCGGAAGCCGCAACCCGGCGGTGTGCAGGGTGCCCACCTGGGTGAGGAAGTCGGCGGCAGTGTCGGCGTCGCGGTGGAGGGTGCCGAGGGCGAGGGTGCCGGGGGCGGTCTCCGTGAGGGCTCGGGTCAGGACCGGGTGGGGTGAGAGCTCGACGAACGCGGTGTGGCCGTCGGCAGCGGCAGCGGCGACGGCCCGGTCGAGGCGCACGGGCCGCCGCAGGTTGGCGGCCCAGTGCGCCGCGTCGAACACACAGTCGCCGCGCGGGTCGTCCAGGACGGTGGAGTAGACGGGGACTCGGGGGTGTCCGCCCCGGATGTCGGCCAGCTCGGCCGTCAACTCTGCCAGGAGCGGCTCCACTTGGGGGGAGTGCCCGGCCCCGGCCACCCGCATCGCACGCGCGGCCCGCCCCTCCCCCTCCAGCCGGCGCACCAGACCGGCCACCGCCTCCTCCTCCCCGGTGACCACCTTCTGGCCGGGTGAGGAGTGCACGGCGACATGCACGCCTGGGAAGTCCCGTTCCAGAGTGACGAGTTCGTCGTCGTCGAGGTCCACCACCGCCATCGCCCCGCCTCGCAGCCCACTGAGCAGCCGGGCTCGCACGGCCACCACACGGGCCGCGTCCGACACTTCCAGCGCGCCCGCGCACACCGCGGCGGCCACCTCGCCCAGGGAGTGGCCGATGACGGCGACGGGCTCGACCCCGTGCGCGCGCCACAGCTCGGCGAGCGCCAGCTGAAAGCCGAGGAGGACGGGTTGGGCGACCTCCAGGCGGTCGAGGTCGCCGCCGGTGGCCAGGTGGTCGTACAGGGAGAGCCCGCACTCGGGGGCCAGTTGCGCGTCCAGCTTCTCCACGGCCGCGGCGAAGACGGGTTCCTCGGCGAGCAGTCGGCGTCCCATGCCGGACCACTGGCTGCCGTACCCGGAGAAGACCCAGACCGGGCCGCGCCCGACGAGATCCCGGTCGCCCACCATGACCCGCGCGTGGGGTCGACCTCCTGCCAACGCGTCCAGTGCGTCCATGAGTTCGGCACGGTCGTCGGCGACGATCGCGGCGCGCACGGACCCCCGCCCCGCCCGCCCGGCCAGCGTGCGCGCCACGTCGGCGGGGTGCGCGGCGCTGCCCTCGCGTGTGCCGAGCCAGTCAGCCAGCCGGGCGGCGGTGTCGCGGACGCGGACGGTGTCGGTGTCGGAGAGGAGATGGAGACGCACGGGGGGTTCCTCGGCCGGGGGCGGGAGCAGGGCGCCGGGCCGCCATTCCTCCAGTACCGCGTGGGCGTTGGTGCCGCCGAACCCGAACCCGGAGACTCCGGCGGTGGCCGTACCGCCGTACCGGGGCCACGGTTCGGCCTCCGTCACGACCCGCAGTCGTACGTCGTCCTCCAGGGTGCTGCCCTCGCCGCAGTGCAGCGAGGGCGGAATCAGGTCGTGGTGGAGTGCGAGCACCGTCTTCACCAGGCCGGCGATGCCCGCGGCGGACTCCAGGTGGCCCAGGTTGCCCTTGACGGAGCCGAGTAGCAGCGGCTGGTCGGGGTCGCGGCCCGTACCGAGCACGGCGCCGAGCGCGCCCGCCTCGATCGGGTCGCCGATCGGGGTGCCGGTGCCGTGCGCCTCGACGTGGTCGATGTGCGCGGGGGAGAGACCGGCACGCGCGTAGGCGGTGGTCAGCAGGGCCTGCTGGGCGGCCGGGTTGGGGGCCAGGAGGCCGTTGGAGCGGCCGTCGGAGTTGACGGCGGTGGCGCGGACGACGGCGAGGACGCGGTCGCCGTCGCGTTCGGCGTCGGACAGCCGCTTCAGCAGCACGGCCGCACAGCCCTCGCCCCGGCCGATGCCGTCGGCCGCCGCGGAGAACGGCTTGCACCGGCCGTCCGGCGCGAGGGCGCCCGCCCGCCGGAAGGCGACGGTGACGGTCGGGGAGAGCAGCAGATTGACCCCGGCGGCGATCGCGAGGTCGCTCTCGCCCGTGCGCAGGCTGACGCACGCGTGGTGCACGGCCACCAGGGACGACGAACACGCGGTGTCGACGGCCATGCTCGGCCCGCGCGTGTCCAGGACGTACGCCAGCCGGCCCGCCGCCACGCTCAGCGCCCCGCCGGCCGGCGCCCAGGGATCGACGGCGGCCGGGTCGGCGCCGGTGAGCTGGCCGTACTCGGGCGCGGAGATCCCGACGTAGACACCGGTGGCGCTGCCCGCGAGGGACGCGGCCGGGACGGCGGCATGGTCGAGGGCCTCGTGGACGACCTCCAGGAGGATCCGCTGCTGCGGGTCCATCACGGCGGCCTCGCGCGGGGTGATACGGAAGAAGTCCGCGTCGAACCCGGCGATGTCGTCCAGGTAGCCGCCGTACGGAAGGGCGTCGGCGGGTGGGTACGCCGTGAAGTCCCGCCACCGGTCCTGCGGGACCCGCCGGATCGTGTCGACGCCCTCGCGGAGCAACCGCCAGTAGTCCGCCGGGCCGTGCACATCACCGGGCAGCCGACAGCCGACCCCGACGACCGCGACCGGCTCACCGGGCGACGTGGGCGCCCTCGGAGGCGGGGCCGCCACCGGGGCGATGTCCGCCGCCGTACCGCACAGGCGCGCCACCAGCGCATCCCCGGTGGACGCCTCCCACAACAGCGTCGCAGGCAGCTCGCGACCCGTCGCCCGGGACAACTCCCCGGCCAGCACGACCGCGTCCCGCGAGGACATTCCGAGATCCGCGAACGGCCGGTCCATCGGCACGTCCTCGACGGCCGTACCGCTCCAGACGGCCACCTGCTCGGCGATCACCCGCCGCAGCGCGCCTTCCTCACGGCCTGCGACCGGCCGCCGCAACGCGCCTTTCTCGCCATCGGCGACCGGCCCCCGCAGGTCGCCCTCGTCGTCCCCCACAACCCTCATCCCACGACCCCCACCGCATAGGCACCCGCCACATAGCGCTCACGGGTCAGCGCGCGCGAGACCTTCCCGCTGGACGTACGGGGCACCGTGCCCGGCGGGACGAGGACGACGTCGGAGAGCCGCAGCCCGTGCCGGGCGGAGACGGCCGCGCGTACGGTTCGCACGAGGGCCGGTACGTCGATGTCGGCGAGAGGCACGGTCCGTACGTGTTCCACGACGACGACCACCCGCTCCCCGGAGCCGCCCGGCACAGCGAACGCGGCGAGCCGGTCCCGCCGTACGGCCGGGTGCGCGTCCTGGACCGTGGCCTCCACGTCCTGCGGGTAGTGGTTGCGCCCGTCGACGACGATGAGGTCCTTCAGCCGCCCGGTGACGAGCAACTGCCCGTCCAGGACCGTCCCCAGGTCGCCGGTCCGCAGCCACTCGCCCGGCCCGGCCGTGGCATCGTCGAGTACGGCGCCGAAGACGCGCCGGGTCTGCCGGGCCTGGTTCCGGTAGCCCCGCCCCACATTGGGGCCCTGCACCCAGATCTCGCCGACCTCTCCCTCGGCCAGGGCGGCCCGCGAGACCGGGTCGGCGATCCGTACCCGCTGCCCCGCCGGTGCGCCGCAGCCGGCCAGCAGTACGGCCCTCGGGTCGTCGGGCCGCGCGGGCAGGGCCTTCCCGGCGGCCAGGGCGTCGCGGTCGAGCGCGAACCCGCGGGGCGGCTCCCCGGGGCGGGCGGCGCTGACGAAGACGGTCGCCTCGGCCAGCCCGTACGACGGACAGTGTGTCTCCGGGACGAGGCCCTGCGCGGCGAACGCGGCGTGGAAACGGTCGGCCGTGCCGGGGCGGACCGGCTCGCTGCCGTTGATCAGGGCGGCGACGCCGTCCAGCCGGAGCCCGGTCTTCTGCGCCTCGGTGACCGTCGAAGCGCAGTAGTCGTAGGCGAAGTTGGGCGCCGCGCTCAGCGCACGCGGGTGCGCGGCCAGCAGCCGCAGCCAGCGCACGGGCTCGTGCAGGAACGCCACGGGATCCATGAGCACCGACAGCAGCCCCCGCACCACCGGCGCCGCGACACTCAGCACGAGCCCCATGTCGTGGTAGAGCGGCAGCCAGCCCACACAGGTCACCGGATGCGCGTCGGCGCGGTAGGCGGCCAGCGCCTGGCGGGCGTTGGCGACGACATTGGCATGGGTGATCTCCACGCCCGCCGGGGTGCGGGTCGAGCCGGAGGTGTACTGGAGATAGGCGACGGCGGCGTCGTCGGGCGTGGGCGGCCGCCCGTCGTCGGCGGCGGCATCCGGCACCTCGTCCACGGCGACGACCTTCACCGCCCGGCCCTCGCACAACTCCCGTACCTCGGCGAGGGCGTGGCCCGTCGTCACGACGACCGCCGGGCCCGCGTTGTTCAGGACCGCCGACAGCCGGTCGCCCTGACCGGGCAGGCCGGGCGGAAACAGCGGTACGGCGATCAGTCCCGCGGCGAGCGCCCCGAGGAAGGCGGTGACGTACTCCGTCCCCTGCGGGCACAGCACCGCGACCCGCTCCCCGGGCTCGGCCTCCGCCGCGAGCCGGGCGGCCACGGCCCGCATCCGCAGGTCCAGCCTGCGCCAGGTCAGGGTGCGGTGGACGCCCCGCGAGTGCGGCGCGGGATGGTCGACAAAGGTGAACGCCCGGCGGTCGGGGGTGGTCTCGGCCCAGTGCCGCACATACTCCGGCAGACTGCGGAACGTGGGCGCGAGCGGGGGGCGGCGGCTGTCCATCGGGCATGGCTCCTCACAGCGCGGGGACGGCTTGCGGTCAGAGCGGTGACACAACTCGGCGGGCTCAGCGGGATTCAGCGGGCACAGGTGGCTCAGCGTGCTCAGAGCGGGATGTTGCCGTGGCGGCGTTCCGGCATCGGGGCCCGCTTGCCGCGCAGGGCGCGCAGGGCGCGGCAGATGTGGGAGCGGGTGTCGCGCGGAGCGATGACGGCGTCGATGTAGCCGCGCTCGGCGGCGAGATACGGGGTGCCGTACGTGCTCTCGTACGCGGTGACGAGACTGGCGCGCAGCGCTTCGGGGTCGGCCGCGGCGGCGAGTTCGCGGCGGTGCAGGACCCCCACCGCGCCCTCGGCGCCCATGACGGCGATCCGGGCGGTGGGCCAGGCGAGATTGATGTCGGCGCCCAGGTGCTTGGAGCCCATCACCGCGTATCCGCCGCCGTACGCCTTGCGCACCACCACCGTGACCTTGGGGACGGTGGCCTCGGCGTACGCGTACAGGAGTTTCGCGCCGCGCCGGATGATGCCGGCCTGCTCCTGACGGACGCCGGAGAGATAGCCGGGGACGTCGGCGAAGGTCAGCAGCGGGACGCCGAACGCGTCGCAGAACCGCACGAACCGTGCGGCCTTCTCGGAGGCGTCGATGTCGAGGACCCCGGCGGCGTGCAGCGGCTGGTTGGCGACGACGCCGACGGAGGCGCCCTCGACGAGCGCGAACGCGCAGATGATGTTCGGCGCGAACAGCTCCTGCACCTCCAGGAGTTCACCGTCGTCGACGACCGCGCGCAGGATGTCCCGCATGTCGTAGGCCTGCCCGAGCCGGTCCGGCACCACCGCGTCGAGAGCCGGCCCGGCGGGAGCGGCCCCGGGCGCGTACTGCGGGGGTCGCTCCAGGTTGTTGGCGGGCAGGTACGACAGCAGGTCACGCACGGTGTCGAGGGCGTCCACCTCGTCGGCGGCGAGGAAGTGGGCGTTGCCGTTGACCGTGTTGCTGGTGCGGGCGCCGCCCAGTTCCTCGGCGCTGGTGCGCTCACCGGTGACCGTCTCGATGACGTCGGGCCCGGTGACGAACATGTGCGAGGCGCCGTCCACCATCACGGTGAAGTCGGTGATGGCGGGCGAGTACGCGGCCCCGCCGGCGCAGGGGCCCAGGACGACCGAGATCTGCGGGATCACGCCGGACGCCTGCACATTGCGGCGCACCAGCTCGGCGTAGAGGGCGAGCGAGGTGACGCCCTCCTGGATGCGGGCGCCGCCGCCGTCGTTGAGCCCGATGACCGGACAGCCCGTCTTCAGGGCGAGGTCCATCAGCGCGATGGTCTTCTCGCCGAAGGCCTCGCCCATGCTGCCGCCGAACACCGTGGCGTCCTGGGCGAAGACACAGACGGGCCGGCCGTCGATCGTGCCGTGCCCGGTGACCACCCCGTCGCCGTACGGGCGCCGGGCGGCGTCCCCGGTGGGGCGGGCCCGCACGAACAGGCCCGTCTCGGTGAACGAGCCCGCGTCCAGCAGCAGATCGATCCGCTCCCGGGCTCCGTACTCCCCACGTCTCCTCGGCCCGCCCGGGGCGACGGCCCGCGCCCGGCGGCCCGTCAGCTCGGCGATGCGGTCGGCGGTCCGGTCGACAGTTCGTTCAGTGATCGGGTCGGGGACACGGCTGGTCGCCCTCTCCGCCACCTGCCGCGCCCGGGATGTCGTCACCTCTAGCGTCACAGCCACCTCCGAAGTGGCTTTCGAATATGGCAGTGCCAGAGGGGTGGGCCGGGTCAATCACCGTTCTGTTTGCGGGAGATGAGTCCTGCGGGGCTCGGGTTCGTCCGTGGGTGACAAGGGTCCGGGTGCGACCGGGGTGTTCCGGACGTGTGGCCGTAATCGCGCTTCACTTGAGCTTTCAATGAAGCCGGGATCTCGGCGCCCGAGCACGCCCCACCGTCCTCGAAAGGCATCGACAGGCGCAGCCGACTCGCCCTCCTCGCCGCCGTCACGGCCCTCCTGACCACGGCCACGGCCACGGCGGCGTACGCCAGTGTCCAACCCGGCGTCACCTACTCGGCGAAGGCACCTTCTACGGCGCGACCGGCGTCGGGAGCCGTCTCTACGACGCCACCAGCGACATCGCCATCGCGGCCCTCAACCACACCGACTACGAGAACGCCCGCATGTGCGGCGCCTTCACCCGCGTCAAGGGCCCCCGAGGCGAGCTGACGGTGAAGATCGTCGGCCGCTGCCCGGAGCGCGCCCCCGGCGACGTGGACCTCGGCCGGCAGACCTTCGCCCGTATCGCCGACCCCGTGGCCGGCCGGGTGCCGATCACCTGGACCCTGGTGAGCCCGGACATCAGCGGACCGGTCGCCCACCGCTACAAGGAAGGGTCCACGCAGTGGTGGTGCGCAATCCAGGTCCGCAACCCCGTCGCCACCCTGCAGGTCCGCACCGGCTCGACCTGGCGCCGACTGCCGCGTCAGGAATAGAACTACTTCGTCTCGGCGGACGGAACCGGCTGCGGCTCCGACATCCGCGTCACCGACATCCACGACCAGACGCTCACCGACACCGGCATCACCATCAGGCCGAACACCGACCAGTCGGCCGCGCCCAGTTCACCAAGCGCTGATGCGTGGGAAGGGTGTGGGCATGGACATCGACGCACTGCGCCGGGACACGCCGGGCACCGCCAACCGAGTGCACCTCAACAACGCCGGAGCGGCTCTGCTCTCCCGCCGGACCCTGGACGCCGTCACCTCCCACCTGGAACTGGAAGCGGCCATCGGCGGCTACGAGGCGGCCGGGCAGGAGCGGGACCGGATCGACGCGACCTACACGAACCTCGCCCGGCTGGTCGGCGGACGGCCCGACGAGATCGCGCTGTCCGACAACTCCACCCACGCCTGGAACGCCGCGTTCTACGCGCTGACCTTCAAGCCGGGCGACCGCATCCTCACCGGCCGGGCCGAGTACGGCAGCAACGTCCTCGCCTACCTACAGGTCGCCCGGCGCACCGGCGCGGAGATCGTGGTCGTCCCCGACGACGCGTCCGGACAGCTCGACACCGCCGCCCTCGCCGACCTGATCGACGAGCGCACCCGACTGGTCGGAATCAGCCACATCCCCACCAGCGGCGGACTGGTCAACCCGGCGGCCGAGATCGGCCGGATCACCCGCGCCGCCGGTGTCCCGTTCCTCCTCGACGCCACCCAGTCCGTCGGCCAGTTCCCGGTGGACGTCGAGGCCCTCGGCTGCGACATGCTCACCGCCACCGGCCGCAAGTTCCTGCGCGGCCCGCGCGGCACGGGCTTCCTCTGGGTGCGCTCCGAGGCGCTGGCGTACCTGGACCCGTACGTCACCGAGATCCGGGCGGCCGCCTGGGACGGCGGACGCGGCTTCACCTGGCGGCCCGGCGCCCGGCGCTTCGAGACCTGGGAGGTGAGCTACGCCAATGTCCTGGGCCTCGACGCGGCCGTACGCCAGGCCCTCGACCTGGGCCTGGACCGCATCGGTGAACGAGCCGTCGCGCTGGGCGCGTACCTTCGCGACCGGCTCGACGCCCTCCCCGGCGTCACCACCCACGACCTCGGCGAGCACCGCTGCGCCATCGTGACCGCCAAGGTCGACGGCCTGCCCGCCCCCGAGGTCGCCGCCGCCCTCGCCCGGCAGCGGATCAACGTCTCCACCACCGTCCCCGAACACACCCAGTTCGACACCGAACACCGGGGCGTCCACCCCCTGGTCCGGCTCTCCCCGCACTACTACAACACCGAAGCCGAACTCGACCGCACCGTCGAAGCCATGGCCGACATCGCGCACTCCGCACGCTGAGACCGCCACCCGGCACCCGTCCTTCAGCCCCGCCGCTCCGCGAGGAACTCCCGGGCGCCGCGCAGCCGGGTGCGCAGGCGTCGTTGGGTCACACGGCTGTCCAGCCGGACGTCGAGCGCTCCCCGGAGGGAGGTGCCGGCCCGTCGCCCGGCGGGCAGCCGCGACGCGTCAAGGCCGTCGCGGCGGGCGATGAGGACGCCCAGTTCGTGCCGGGTGAGGTAGTCCGGCCCCGCGATGTGCCGCACGCCGCCTTCCTCGGCAGCGGCCAGTTCCAGCAGCGCGGCGGCCAGGTCGGCCACCTGCACCGGGCAGCGCACGACGTCGGTGAACAGCACGCCGTCCCGGGTGCCGGCCACCAGGTCGTGCACATGCCGTTCGTGCCCGGACGGGGTGTGCCCGTCCCCGATGATCAGCGAGGTCCGTGCCACGACCGCGTGCGGTGCCAGCAGCCGGACACCGGTCTCCGCCGCGGCCTTCGCCGCACCGTACGGCGTGACGGGATCGGGCAGACAGGTCTCGTCGTAGTGGACCCGATCGCCCGTTATCTGCGGTCCTGATCTGGCCCTTGTTGTGTGAGGCACATGGGCTCATCAGTCCGTGTGACTGTGGGATATCTGCTGGTTGTGAGGCACGTGGTGACGGTCAGTCATGGGTGTCATGAAGTTCCGTGCTGCATGCGCCGAGTCCCCAGTCGACGGGCGCCCGTTGTGGGTCGTGGTCGATGGGTCGTACCGGCTTCACCATGAGTCCTGTTTGTTCCTGGCTTCGTTGCGGGACATGGGTCGGTCGTTCAACACTGAGAAGGCGTACGGCATCCGTTCCGCCCTGCTGCTGACCTGGTGCTCCGAACGCGGCCTCGACTGGAAGCAGATCACTCTGCTCGACCTGGCCCGGTTCCTGCGCTGGCTGGTGGACGAGCCGCTGCCGCCACGCAGCCCGCGGGTGTCGTCCCCGCCGCGCTTCCGGATGGAGAAGTCGGCGAACGCGGTGATGACCGGGGTCTGCGAGTTCTTGCGGTTCTGCTCGCGCAACGAGTGGGTGGACGCGGAGCTTGTGGGCCGGCTGTCGGAAACGAAGTACCTGAGCTGGCTCCCGCCGGGCAAGGATGAGGGCGAGGACGGCCAGTTCCGCACCGTGAGGACGAAGATCCTCAAGCTGTCGGAGCCGTCCGAGGAGGCTGTGGAGTATCTGCCCCCGGAGGAGGCTGACCAGCTGTTCCAGGTCGCCACGCGGGCCCGCGACCGGTTCCTGGTCGCCCTGCTGGGCTGCACGGGAGAGCGGATCAGTGAGGCATTGGGCCTACGCCGTCAGGATATGCACCTGCTCAGCGACTCACGGATGCTCGGCTGCCGGGTCGAGGGCCCGCACATCCACGTCCGGCGGCGGGCGAACAACGCCAACGGAGCCCTGGCCAAGTCCCGCTTCGCCCGGGTCATCCCGGTCACCGAGGACCTCGCCGGGCTCTACGCGGACTACCAGCTCGAACGGGACGAGGTCCCCGGGGCGGCCGGCTGCGACATGGTCTTCGTGAACCTCTTCCACGCCCCGCTCGGGCAGCCCATGCGCTATGGCACGGCGAAGGAGCTCTTCGACCGGCTGGCGAAGAAAGCCCAGCTCACCGCGCGTCCGCACATGCTGCGGCACGGGGCGGCCACGGCCTGGGTCCGCGCCGGCGTCGACGAGGACGTGGTCCAGGACCTGATGGGGCACGTCTCCCGGTCCTCGCTGACGCCCTACCTGCACGCCAGCGAGGCGGACAAGCGGGCGGCGGTCGAGCTGGTGGCGTCGGGGAGGCGGTCATGACCAGTCCCGCCCCGATCACAGCTGAGCCGCTCTCCGACGTCGTTCCGCTCGACCCGTCGGCCTGGACGAACTGGCTGCAAGGGCAGGTCGATCCACTCTGGCGGCCGGGCGAATGGTCCCAGCAGGCTTGGTTTTTCGACGGTGACGTGGACAACCCGCGCACCTCGGCCTCGAAGTGCATCACCACGTCGTGCTGGACCGTGATGCACTCCCGGGGCCTGGTCTGCCGGCACTGCCTGGAGATGCTGAAGACCAGCACGCTGAGCAAGGAGGAGTTCACCGCGACCTACGAACGGCCCCGCCGGATCCGTACGCAATGGGGGACCGAGCGCGAGTCATGCGTCCTGAACGGTCTCTCCGGCAGATGCGAGCGGCCCGCCTCCAGCGGCCAGCTCTGCCGCACCCACTACTCGCGTTGGCGACGGCGTTCGGACCAGCAGGCCACGGTCGAGGAATGGCTGGCCACCACCACCGTGGAGCCGCTGGCAGCAATGCCGACCTGCATCGTCCGGGGCTGTTTCAACCAGCGGGTGGTCTCCGGACTCTGCAATACGCACCACCAGACGTGGGAGCGGGACAAGCGGGTGGGAGCCACCCGCGACCCCGAGCAGTGGGCCAGCCAGGCGGCCACCCGTCTGCTCACCAACCAGTTCACGTTGCGGGACCTGACAGAGCCTGTCCGCTGGGAGTTCCTCTACGGCCTGCAGCAGCGGGATGCCCGCGGCGGCATCATCGAGCCGATGGCCACCCGCCTGCTGACCCGCCGGCTGGAGGGGGTCCCCAGTCTGCTGACCGTGGACGTTGATTCCTTCATCGAGGGCATCGTCAACCAACACAACCTCGTGGCCTTGATCCGGGAGACCGTCCGGGGCCTACGCCGGGCCTCACTCTCGTTCCGCGGCCTGGCACCCACCGATGCCGACACCTGGGACCTGGGCTGGATGAACCTGCGGTCCACGGCACTGGGCGGGCGCCGCCACCGGGCCGGGCAGGTCGACGCGTCGGCCATCCGTCAGCCGTGGCTCCGAGAAGTGATCAAGACATGGGCCGACACCGTCAGCCTGGACAGCGTCAAGTTCAAGCGGGTGTTCGCCTGCTGCGTCGTTGCTTCCGACGCCCTGCATGCCCGGCCCGGCGGGGGCCAGGACTACACGAACCTGCGGTTCGCTGACATGCAGGCGGTCTTCACCGCGATGAGCCGCATCCGCCGCACCGCCGATGATGAACTCGCCAGCCGGAACTATCGCCAGCAGTCGTTCGGCTGCTTCATGGAGATCGTCGACTTCGGCCGCAAGACAGACATGCTGACCGGCATGCCCGGCAGCTTCGACCGGGACAAAACGCTGGTCCTGCCGCCCGAGGAGACGAGCGAGGACGCCGCCGGCCGGGCCGTCCCTGAGCCCGTCATCGCTCAGCTTGATGCCCACCTCGCTCTGATGGGAGCCGGCTTCTCCTACGGCGAGATGAAGCCGGCCGACATCGAGCTGATGATGCAGACCGCCTACCTGGTCCTGCGCGACACCGGCCGCCGCCCCGTCGAGATCGCCAGCCTGCGCCTGAAGTGCCTGGAGACCCGCGGGGACGAGAACACCCTCGTCTGGGACAACGTCAAGAAGCGCCGCTACGGCCGCAAGCTGCCCATCACCCGCGAGACAGCCGACGTGATCAGGGCCTGGCTGGTCCGTCGACGTCAGCTGGAGGTTCCCCCTCGCAGTCGCAAGTTCCTGTTCCCGTCGATCACCGACCGCAGCGGGATCGCGCACATGGGGGGCAGCCTGGCCAACGCGATGCGCGAGTGGGTCACGGCGATCCCGGTGCTGCCGAGCGATGAACTGGACGAGCACGGAAACAGGCTCCCGTTCGACCGCTCGCTGATCTTCCCCTACGCGTTCCGGCATTCCTATGCCCAGCGTCACGCTGACGCTGGCGTCCCGGTTGACGTGCTGAAAGAGCTCATGGACCACCGGTCGATCGTCACGACGATGTCGTACTACCAGGTGTCCCTGAAGCGGAAACGCGAAGCGATCACCACCATGCGGAGGCACACCATCGACCGTTCCGGCCGCCCGGCACCCTTCACCAGCACGACCGACTACGAGGCCCAGTCGGTCGCCGTTCCGTTCGGCAACTGCCGCGAGCCCAGCAACGTCAAGGCCGGCGGCAAGGCATGCGCGATCCGCTTCCAGTGCGCCGGATGCGGTTTCTATCGCCCGGACCCGTCCTACCTGCCAGCGATCGAAGAGCACGTCAACGATCTGCGAGCCGACCGCGAGACCGCCAGGGCCATGGACGCCGACGACTTCGTGGTCCGCAATCTCGCCGACCAGATCACCGCGTTCACGACCGTCGCCGACACGATGCGCGACCGACTCGGCAAGCTCCCCCAGGACGAGCGCGAGGAGATCGAGGAGGCCAGCTCGATCCTGCGGAAGGTCCGGGCGACCCGGGAACACAAGCTGCTGCCATTGACCGTGATCCGCAAGGAGGCCCCAGATTCCTGTTGAGACATCCCCGCAGCCTTCCCGGACACCTGCTGAGGTCCTCAAAGCCGCACGTCAGCGGGACAGTGCCGATAAGAGAGGACGCGTCCTCAAGGCCGTCCAGGACATGCTCCGCGACAACAGGCGCATCACCTTTGCCACAGTCGCCCGCGAGGCCGGTGTCTCCAGCTGGCTCGTCTATGCCCCCGGCCTGCGCGAACACATCGACCAGGCACGGGCCCGCCAGGCCGCGCAGGGCCACCAGGACCAGCAGAGCGGACGGCGAGTCTCTACCGCCAGCGAGCACACCGACCTGCTTCTCGCCCGACAAGAGATCAAACGACTCAGAACCGAGAATGGCCAGCTGCGGCAACAAGCCCGCGTTCACCTTGGGCAGCAGGTCGAACAGCTCGGCAACCACGACCTGGTCGACCGCGTCAACGAGCTCACGGAGGAGAACCTCCGACTGTCCACGGCGGAACGGCAGGCAACCACTCAGAACACGGGACTCCAGCAGCGAGTCGCCGAGCTTGAGGACGACCTGGCAGCCGCACGCACAAGCCTTCGCCGCATGATCCGCAAGGAGAATCGGTTGCCACCGGAGCCCTGAATCCCGCCGATCATCGGTTCTGGAATCATTCGCGCATGGAATTCGAACTCACGCCGCCCACCGGTCTCGGCGCCCTGGTCATCGGCATGCCACGCGAGGCAGCAGACCAGGCACTCGCCTCGTTCCGCGACCCCTCAGCGATCTCGGAATCAGATCAGTTGGGCAGGTTCGTCTTCCGGCCAAGCGGCCTGATGGTCAGCATTCACTGCTCGCGCGGCCAGCTCGAAGCAATCGAGCTGGGCCGACCCGCCAGCGGCCAGGACACCGTCCGGTTCCGCGGCATCGACGTCTTCGGTCTGCCAGCTGCCGAGGTGGTCACCCTGCTGCGCGGGCTCGCCACGATCACCGAGGCCGAGGACGACCCGGCCTCCTTCATCGCACCAGACCTTCTTCTCAGCTTCTGGCGCCCCTTCGAAGCGGACGACGAACCTGAAGAACAGGGCTACTACTTCAGCTCGGTCCTCCTGGCTCGACCCGGCTACTACGACACACCCGCTGAAGCCGCTGCCAGACTCCGCGCAGCTGGACACCAGGAGCCGTGACCTGACGAGTTCGGCTGGTGACGATCCACCCGTTACCAGCGCCTATCAGAGTGGAAGAGCCTCATCAACCACGGTCTTCAGGTCTGCCGGCAGATCAGGTGAGTCCCGCCAGTTCTGGGCGATCAGCAAGAGCGCGACCCATGCGTCACGCGCCTCAGCGTTCGACTGCCCGGAAAGAACCGCGTCCAGCACCCGCCTGGCGAGACCGTCGACAACCTCATACAGGGCATTCGAGACCTTGCTCACGTCATCCAGAGGCGTGCCCGCAGCGTGTGACGGTGCACCGTCGAGCCGGATGGTGACTGAGGCAGCCGAGTACGTCCTTCCATGGAGGAAGTCACGAAGGCTGCCAACTTGATGACGAGACGGCAGAAGTGGCTGATCAGGACTCTGAGACACACCGTCACCCTATTTGAAGCGGGACCGTCGCTAACGTCCCTCACACAGCTGCGAAGCCCTGAACTGCAACGAGGCCACATAGACCCGAGATAACCGTCGAGAACACGGCGTCGCTGGACACATGGACCAGGCGGCAGCCCCGCTCGGCCGCGGCCCTCGCCACCCGGACCGCGCCCTCGGCGGTGATCTCCCAATCGGCGTTGCCGCTGGACGCGTTGACGATGACCGAGGGCGCCACCTTGGCCAGTACCTCGGTCACCTGTGCAGGGTCCCGGACGTCGAGGGAGTGCCGGACGACATCCCCCGCGGTGTCCGGAGGCCGGGTGGAGTAGGTCGCGGCCGTCTCGTATCCCGCCGCCGGGGCCCGGCGCGTCAACTCGCCGCCCAGGAACCCGCTGCCGCCGATGATGAGGAGCTTCATGGTGGGAAACGGTAGGGGGTTCGGCGCTCTACGGTCCGGAGGGAGGGGCTTGGCCCGTACGGTCCGGAGGGCGTGGCCGACGGCGTCGAGGTCGCCCGCCCGTTCCGCGACCAGCGCCGCGCTCGACCCCCGCGGCCGGGTGGGCCGGTCGCGGGGGCCACCGACCGCAAGCCTCCCATCCCTGCGGTCGCGGTGCCCGAACCCGCCTGCCCGGCAGGGGAGTTGTCAGCGGTGCAACGTCGTCACCTTCAAGGTCGGGTCGCTCGCGATCTCCGCCTGGGTGAAGCGTTCCCTGACCCACTGCTTGCGGGAGTAGAGGCGGGTCTGGTCGGTGTAGTGGGGGGAGGCAGGGTTCGCCGACTGGCCGTAGGTGAGGAGGGTGTGGGTGCGGGGGCCGTCGAGGGTGAGTTCGACGGCCATGAGGAAGCTGGTGCCGAAGGCGCCGGCGGGCGGGGTGCCCGTGCCCGAGTCGGGGCCCGCGTCCAGGACGTTGAAGCAGCCCTTCCTGCCGGTGCAGCCGGACAACGGGACACCGGCCCACTTCTGCACGGCACCGAGCTCGGCGTCGACCGGCAGGCCCCGGGCGGCGAAGTCCTGGACCGCGTCGGCCAGGGCACGCCGGACCCGTATGTCGTCACCCTTGACGCCGCGCGGCGTGGTGAGCGGCTGCGTCGGGTCGTAGGCGACGCGCTGCCAGGTGTCGGGTGGACCGGCCCCGAGAAGGCGCTCGACGAAGGTGAACCAGAGCGCGGCGCACCGGCTGCCGGTGTCGGCGCGGGTGTCCCAGTCGGCGAGGGTCGCGCACGCCTGCCGTATGTCGACCTCCTTGCCGTCCGTGGTCTCCAGGAGCGGGTTGGCGCGGCACATGGCCACCACGTCGTCGCGGCCCGTCTCGGCCGACAGGACTCGGTTGCCCAGCATCGACGCGCGCAGGGTGCTCAGGGTGAAGCCCGGGGCGCCGAGCCCGTCCGTGCCGTCCGCGCGCTCCCCGATCATCCGCAGCCCGAGCTGGGCCCGCTGCCCGAGGCGCGCATCGGTGTCGTAGGTGCCCGGGAAGCCGGTGAGGGGCTCCCCGGGATTGGTGTACCGGGGGCCGTTGTTGGAGTTGGCGACGTAGTCGGCGCGGTTCAGCCTCGGCTGGTGGGACGGGCCGTGAATGCCCGGCACGATCGCGTCGGGATCGCTGCCCCAGGCACAGGCCGACGTCGAACCGTCCAGGGTGGCGGGGCCCTCTCCGTCGTCCTGCGGGACACAGCGCTTCAGCTGTTCGTCGGTGAGGTGCGCGACGACCGAGGAGTCGGTGAAGTACGTGCCGCCGCCGGTGTCGGCCGCGAGGGTGTATGTCCAGGGGATGCCCTGGTAGGTCTCCTGGGCGGCGCGCAACTGGCCGAGGTTGCGGGCCTTGCCCATGGCCAGCCAGGTGTTCATGGAGCGCAGGTTGTCGGCGTTGGCGTCACGGACGGCGTAGGCGGTCTCCGTGGTCCAGCCGGAGGACAGCACCGCGCCGAAGCGTGAGGTGTACAGGGTTCGTTCGACGGTCGTGAGCCCGCCGTCCCCGTCGCGGACGGTGACCGGGACCGTGCGGCGCTTCATCCGCTCGGTCTTGCCGTCGACCACATAGCTGGTCGGGTCGCCCGGCACCAGCTTCAGCGCGTAGACGGAGGAGTGCTGTGCGTCGCTCGCGGTGTGCGTCCAGGCGAGATGCTGGTTGTGGCCGATCAGGACCAGAGGCGTGCCGTAGATACCGGCGCCGGACACGTCCAGGGTGCCGGGGATCGTCAACTGCACCTGGTAGAAGCGGAATCGGCTGTCGGTCCAGGGCAGGTGGGGGTTGGCGAGGACCATCGCGTTGCCGGTCCGGGTCGCCTCCCGGCCGAGCGCCCACCCGTTGCTGCCGAAGTCCGCGCCGAGACCCGGCAGGCTCGGGGCGGCTTTCGTCCCCCTGGCGCCCGCCGCCGGCGGCTTCGCGTCACCGATGTCGGGGGCCAGCGGGGCTGCCCCGGCCGCTCCGTTGACGTCGTGCACGACGTTCCACAGGTCGAGCGCGGTGATCGGCCGTACCCACGGCTTGCCCTTGCACCGGGCGTCCGGCAGCGCGTCGACGCCCGTGTCCCGCAGATAGCGGTTGTAGCCGGCGGCGTACCCCTCGACCATCCGGCGCAGCTCCGCCGTCGGCCCCACCGGCGCCTTCCGGTCGAGCAGCCGCTGGACGGTGCCCGCGCGCGACTGACCCTTGTAGTACGTGTCGCTCGCCAGGTCGGCGCCCTCGCCGGCCTCCCCGTCGGGCCCGAAGAACCGGGACCGCTCTCCCCGTAACGTCACGACCTGGTCGGCGAGTTCGCACACGTTGTCCTGCGCGAACGCGTAGCCGTAGCCGTATCCGAGCCCGTCGAAGTCCCGGGCCAGGATGTGCGGGATGCCGTACTCGGTGCGGTTGATCCGGGCCGTGTACCCGCCCTCGCCCACCGCTCGGCCCGCCGCCTCCCCACTCGCTCCCGTCGCTGCGGACGAGGGCGCGGGCTGCAGGGCGGCGGTGACCGAGGCGAGGCAGAGGGCGGCCGCGACGGCCGCCAACCGGCTGATAAGGAAACTTCTGTGACGCTTCGTCAGCGTTCTGGTTTCACCCATGGCCCTACTTTTCCGGTACAACCGGCGGGGGCACATCGCGCCCCCGAGGGATTTCCCGGCGCCGTATCAGCCTGGGGAGGTACATCTTCTGGGTCAGGAATCCCTGCCCCGGCCGCTCAGCGCGTCGCGCATCCGGTCGACGAGACCGAGTCCCGGCGCGAGGATCCTGTCGGCCGGGGGCTTGGTGGGGTGGCCAACTGCGGGAAGAGGTCGCTCTCCTCGTCTCGTACGGTGCCGGATCTCGGCCATCAGCCGGCCGATCCGCCGGTCGAACTCCGGGTCGTCGGCGGCACACCGCTCCAGGTCCTTCATGGTGCGCGCTCGGCCTCGGCGTGATCCGCCGGCTCCCGGTCCGCGACCGCGTCACCGTTGTGCAGGTGCCGGCGGACCGCCGGGTGGAGACATGCCTCCCCGGCGACGGAATGCCGTACCGGCTCGATCGTGACCAGACCGGCGTATTTGCTTGCGCTGTGGGTTGCCGGAAGGCAATTTCTCGATTGTGCCGAAGAGTTCTTCCACCTCCCGGTGGTCGGTCTTCAGTTCCTCGACGACGTCTCCGCCGTGAACCATTTCCGTCGCTCCTTGCCTGCGCGTCCCGGCCGTTCGTTCCGGGCCGGACCCTGAGGAGGTCGGTGAAACCCGCACGTCCCCGAATTCGTCGCATTGACGTCCCGGTGAGTCGGTGCGCCAGGGAGATGTGGCCCAGGACACGTCCATTCCGTGGCCTGCGCCATTTCCGGCCCGACGGCGCACGGCTACGTTTTGCATCGCGTTCCCCAGAACTCAACGGATGGCCCAGCGTGCTCGCAGATCTCTCCCCACTCATAGCGGCGACCACCCAGTGGCTGACGCGCGCCTATCCGGCGGGCGGCGGCGCACTGGACGGCGCGCTCTTGGAGGCGCAGGCCCGGCAGGCCGTCACCGTGGCCGCCCGGCTCCGCTATCCGACGCCGATGGACGCCGCGCTCGTCGGCGTGGCGGGACCGGGCGGCACCGCCCGGCTCGACTGGATCACCGGCTTCGACGAGGACCTGACACCCGACGAGTACGCCTGGCGGACCTGGGTGGACGAGGTCGTGGCCAGCTGGGCGGCCTGTCTGCTCGCCGACCCCGAGCTGGCCCGCACCGCCGTGGCCGCCCTCACCGACTCCTCCCACACGGCCGGTTCCCCCGCCGTCTTCCGTCGCCTCCTGACCCCGGACGCACTCGACCGGCGCGCCGCCGCACTGCTCCGCCATCCCGACCTCCTCGCCCCCGTCGCCACGCTGCACCACGCCGGCCTGCTCGACACGCTGGAGCGGGGGCAGGCCCTGACGGCCTGAGCCCGCGCCACGGCTCAGGCCCATGGAGGATGCCGGCCGGTCACGGCAGCCGCGTACGGCGGCGTCCCGGCTACCAGCGCAGCGGCAGCCCCGAGAGGTGGTCCTCGAGCAGCCCGGAGATGATCCGGTGGTCGTGGAGCGAGGGATGCCAGTCGCAGCCCAGGTGATCGAGGCCGGGGTCGTCGTAGTACCAGTGGCTGACCCGGCCGTCGCCCCGCCGACCGCGCTCCTCGACGACCCGCAGGGTGGCCTCCGCGAACGCGGTGGTGTTCCAGAGGCGGGCGGCGGCGACCACGAGGAACGTCCTGGGCCCGTACCGGGCGCGCAGCTTGTCGAGGAACCCGTGATAGGCGCTCTCGTAGGCGGCGACCAGCTCGGCCGTCGTGCTCCAGTGCTCCCCGGGATTGAGAGGCGTCGAGAAGTCGTTGATGCCGAGCCCGACCACGACGACCTGTGGACGCCAGCTGTCCGGCTTCCGCCAGACATCGCCCTCGATGTTCAGCAGGGCCCGGTCGTAGTACGTGCGAAAGTCGGTTCCCGGCTCGCCGCCGTTGTAATTGCGGACCATTCCACGGCCGGAGAAGGCGTTGATCTGGTGGTCGGCGTCCAGTTTCCGGGCGGTGAGCGCGCCGAAGGCGAGATCCGCGTTGCTGTTCCGGTTGACCCCGCCGTTGCCGGAACAGTCCTGGGTGTCGGAGGCATTGCCGTAACCGGCGGTGTACGAGTCGCCGATGAACTCGATCTGCCTGCTCCGCGCCTGGGGTCTCGCGAGAATCGTGCCACCGGGGGCCGCGACGAACCCGCCGAACCGGCCGGCCGCCCACGGGCTCTCCGTCCGCTTCACGACCCGCACGCGGTGCCCGCCGTCGGCGAGGCCGTCGATCCAGGAGACGGTCCGGCCCGGGGTGACGAGGGTGGCGACGGTCGTTCCGTCGACCTGGACGTCGTAGTCGTTGTCCGAGTCGTCGAGGACCACTCCGACCCCGGTCCCGCGGAACCTCCCCTCGAAGGAGATGCCGGGCCAGCTGTACCTGACGGTCCCGTCAGCGGCCCTCCTGACCCGGCCGACCGTATGGAACCGGGCCGCCCGGGACCGGGCCGCCTGTGAGGGGGATGCCTGTGAGGGGGATGCGGCGGCGGTGACGAGGCCGGCGGCGGTGGCCGCGACCAACGTCCGTCGGGACAACTGGCGAGGCGTCTGCATGTGGCAGTCCCTTCGACACACGGAGTATGGGAGCGCTCCCATCGTGCATGCGCTATCGAAGGTGACCGCCACACGCGCCGCCGTCAACCCCTCGCGACGGCATCCGCACGCGCGTCCGCGACACCGCCCAGCGGCCGGCGGGCGGCCGCTGGGCTCAGCGCGTGATCACCGTTTCGCGCCCGCCTACTCCTTCCCCAGCACGATGTCGAAGCTCGCGAACGTCCAAGTCCCTTCCACGGGACGGCCGTCCGGTGTCGGTGTCCCGGCCGGACGGCGATCGAAGGCGCGGATGAGCGAGTCCTTCACACCGAAGACCGAGTCGGCTTCGAGGACCGGATCGCCCGCCACGAAGATGTGCGTGATGAGCGGGCGACAGTCGGGTGCCGTCACCTTGAAGTGCAGGTGGGGTGCCCGCATCGGGGAGCGGCCCGCACGGTCGAGGAGACGGCCGACAGGCCCGTCGTCCGGGATCGGGTACGGCGTCGGGGTGAGCCCCCAGAACCGGTAGCGGCCCTCGGCGTCGGTGAACAGATGCGCGCGCCCGGCGAGACCGCCGCCGTCGTACTGGACGTCGTACATCCCGTCGTCGTCGGCCTCCCACACCTCGACCCGGGCCCCGGCGACCGGGGTGCCGTCGGGACCCGTGACCCGGCCCTCGACCCACGACGGCTCGCCACTCGCGCCGCCCGCGATGTCCCCGCCGGGCTCGATGCCGGGCGAGTCCTGGACGAAGAAGGGGCCGAGGACCGTGGACTCGGTGGTCTCGCCGTCACCCGGTTCGTTCACCGCGACGGTCAGCATGGAGACGCCGAGGACGTCCGACAGCAGGACGAACTCCTGGCGGGTGTCGGTCGTGATGTGACCGGCCGCCGTCAGGAACGCGATCGCCGCGGACCATTCGTCCTCGGTGAGCCGTGTCTCGCGCACGAAGGCGTGCGCGTGTCGGACGAGGGCCCGCATGACCTCACCGAACCGGTCGTCCCGTGCGCCGTCGAAGCTCGCGACGACCTTGTCGGTCAGCTCCTGTTCAGTCATCGGTCGGCTCTTTCGTGTGCTTCGCGCCGGTGGCCGGCTCTTCCGTGGCGCGGCCGGCAGGAGACACCGGGACCGGCACCGGGGCGTCTGCACGCCATGCGCGCCCCAGCAGCGCGCGCATCTCGTCGCGGGTCACCGGGCGCGGGTTGGAGTCCGGGACCTGGGCCATGACCAGGTCGGTGGCCCTGTCGAGTTCCTCCTCGGCGAGCCCCAACTCGGCCAGGGAGCAAGGGGGTTCGAGCCTCGTGTAAAGGTCGAGGAGGGCGCCGAAGGGGTCGGCGGGCGAATCCAGTGCCGCTCCCAGGCGCTGTGCCGCGTCGGGTACGGCGGGCAGATTGAGGCCGACCACATGGGGGAGCACCACGGAGTGCAGGGCAGCGTGTTCGAGGTCGTACGCGCCGCCGAGGACGTGGCACACCTTGTGGTGGAGCCCGGAACCGGCCCCGGCGAAGGCGACCGCCCCGAGATAGGTGCCGAAGAGGATGTCGCGGCGGGCGGCGACGTCCTGGCCGTCGGCGACGACGCGCGGCAGGGCGGACGCCAGCGACCTGACGCCCTCGGCGGCCAGGGCGGAGCTGATCGGGTTGTGCCGGGGCGCCCACCACGCGTCGACGCAGTGGGCGAGGGCGTTGAGTCCCGACGTCACCGACAGCCGGGCCGGCAGCGACAGCATCAGCGTGGCGTCGTAGACGACCACCCGGGGCAGCACCTTCGGGTCGACGCCGGTGCGCTTGTGGCCGTCCTCGGTGAGACCCCAGACAGGGGTGGCCTCGGAGCCGGCGTAGGTGGTGGGGACGGCGAGGATCGGCAGGCCGGTGGTCAGTGCCGCGGCCTTCGCGGTGCCGGTGGTCGAGCCGCCGCCGACGCTCAGCAGCAGGTCGGCCGCGTGCTCGTGGGCGGCGGCGCGTACGGCCTCGGCGACCTCGGCCGGTACGTGGGGCCTGACCCCGCCGAAGATCCCGACGACGGGGAGGTCCTTGCAGATGTCCTCGGCCAGGGCGCGTTCCGCGTCGGCCGCGATCACCAGGACCCGGCTCGCGCCGAGCCCGGTGACCTCGGCCGCCACGTCGTCCCGTGCGGTGCCGGAGCCGAAGACGACCCGCTGACCCCAGGACTCGTACACCACCGTCGAGTGGACGGGGCTCACCGCGCCACCGCGGCCCGGACCCGGGGCACGGCGCCGGCCGCGATCGCCCCGGCGAGCGCGGGGACGGCGAAGGCGTAGAAGGCCCACTCGATGTCGGCGCCCGAGCTGAGGACGAACGCACCCAGCGACGGGCCGGCGATCGCGCCGAACCGGCCGATGGACAGGGCCCAGGCGAGACCGTTGCCGCGAACGGCGTCCGGGTACCTGGTCACGATGAACGCGTTGCCGAGGATCTGCGAACCGATGAACCCGAACCCGCTGATGAACATCAGCACGAACATCACGGCCGTCGGCGGGCGGGTGCTCATCGCGATCAGGCTCAGGGTGCCGACCAGGAACGCGGCGACCACGACCCGCTTGGGGCCGAGCTTGTCCGCGATCCGGCCACCGATGATGGCCCCGACCCCGACGCCCAGCCACATCGCGGCCGTCTGCAGCAGCGCCGAGCCGAGCGAGAAGCCCGCGGCCTGCATGATGCTGGGCAGCCAGGTGCTGATCCCGAAGACCAGCAGGAGTCCGCAGAAGGACATGGCCCAGAAGAGCACGGTCGATACCGCGAGTCCGCCCGTGAGCAGCGAGCCGAGGCCCAGCCAGCGGCCCGGGTCCGCCGTGGGCGCGGCCTCCGACGGGGTGAGGCCGAGCCGCTCCTCCACCTCTCGCGCCTCGTCCGCGCGGCCGGTGCGGCGCAGGTGGAACGGGCTCTCCGGGAGCCTGAGCACCAGCGGAATGGCCAGGAACACCGGCACCACACCGATCACGTACAGCCAGCGGTACGACACGTCGGGGAGCATGGCCGTGCCCAGCAGCGGGGAGAGCAGAGCACCGGCCGCGTAACCGCTCATGATCAGGGCCACGTTGCGGCTGCGGCGGCCGGGCTCGCTGAGGTCGGCGACGAAGGCGTTGATCGTCGGCAGGACGACACCCAGGCCGAGGCCGACGATCAGGCGGCCGACGCCGAAGGACGGGACGCCGCTCGCGACCGTGCAGACCGCCATGCCGACGGAGAAGACCATGGTCCCGGTGAGCAGGAGCCGGCGTGGTCCGGTGCGGTGGACGAGGGCCCCGGCGAGGCCGGCGCCGATGAGCATGCCGATGCCGACGAGCGCGCCGATCGAGCCGGCCTCCGTCTTGTCGATGCCGAGCGAGGGGTCGCCCAGGAGCGCGGGCACGGTGACGCCGTACACGGCGAGGTCGTAACCCTCCAGGGAGGCGACGACCCAGGCGGCGACCAGCATGAACGTGGTCGCGGGGATTCTGCGGACGGTCGGGCGTATGACGGACGGAGCGGTCATGGCCGGATCCTTTCTCCGACGGTGGCAGGAGCCTGCATCGGCTCGACTGCTGTGGCAAGGGCTTTCAGGAGCGCCGGGACATCTGTGAGTGAGGCCACGGTGCCGAGGATGTAGAAGTCGGGCCGCCACAGGACGGCGGCGGTGCCGGTCTCGTCGAACCAGCGCCCGTAGACGCCGCCGATGTCGGTGAACCCCTCGGTGGTGAGGCGGCGGTCGGTGAGGTGGTGGACGCCGACGCCGAGGCGGGCGGCGAGTTCGGTGGCGGAGATGTCGAGCGAGGCGCCTTCGCGGCCGTCGACGAGGAGGACGAAGCCACGGCCGAGTACGGCGTCGAAGAGTCCCTCGGTGCCGTGCGACTCGACCCGGCCCTGCGGCATCAGATGTCCTGCCTGCGGGGACGCGTCGTGCAGACCCGGACCGAGGCCCGGGAAGCGCATCTTCTCGGGGCGCCCGTTCGCCTCGCGCTGCGCGATCAGGCGGGCGTCGCGCTCGGCGGCCGCCGTCGGGTCGCGCACGGTCTGCACCCGGCCCAGCTCGATGCCCTTGGCGATGATGGCCCGCACATGCGGTTCACGTTCGCTCTGGTACGTGTCGAGCAGCGCGTCGTCGGCGCCGCGCAGTACGGCGTCGAGCTTGAACGCGATGTTCTGGGCGTCCCGGATGCCCGAGCACATGCCCTGCCCGAGGAACGGCGGCATCTGGTGGGCCGCGTCCCCGGCCAGCAGGATCCGGCCACGGCGCCAGTGCTCGGCGACCAGCGAGCGGAAGGTGTAGGTGGCGACGCGGACGAGGTCGGCCTGGCTCCGGTCGACGTAGTCGGCGACCCGCGCCCACACCCGGTCGGGCTCCCGCTCGACGGGGAAGTCCTCCGCCGAGTCGAGCATGAAGCTGAACCGGTGGTGCTCGGGGCCCAGCGAGATGATCGATATCGGCTGCCTCGGGTCGCACACCTGGCGCGCCTTGGGGATGTCCGCGCCGCCGTCCTCCTTCAGCCGGAAGTCGCAGACCATCCACGGCTCGGAGAACCCGTAGTCGTCCTGCCCGACGGCGAGCCAGTCACGGGTGAAGCTGTTGCCTCCGTCGCAGGCGACCACGTACCGGGCCGGGACGACGGTGTCGGCTCCCTCGACCTGGATGTCCACGCCGTGCGGCGCCTCGTGCAGTCCGGTGACCTTGGAGTCCATACGGATCTCGACGTTGCCGAGACCGCGGACGAGGCCGTCGAGTGCGTCCTCCAAATAGGGCTGGTACATCATGTACCACTCCGCCCAGCCCTGGCCGCCGACGGCGGCGAAGTCGTGCTCGATGAGGAGGTCGCCCGCGCCGTTGCGCCACTCGTAGTTCCGCTGGACGTGCAGCGTGGGCAACAGGGCCCGGGAGAGGCCGAGGCGGTCGAACGTCCGCATCGTCTCGTCGTCGAAGATGGCGGCGCGCGGCAGGTTGTAGAGGGTGGGATAGCGCTCCAGCACGATCACGTCATGGCCTGCCTGACCCAGCAGGGCCGCCGTGACCATGCCCACGGGCCCGTATCCGATGACGGCGACGTCGTACATGTGCGTGCCCTTGTCGTACATACCCTTGTCGTACATAGGCGTGGCCTTCATATGCGTGGCCTTCCGCTCAGACACCGGCGTACGCGGGTGCGGGCGCGGGGTCGGTGGCGAGACCGAGGAGCTTCTCGGCGTTCTGGTGGCCGATCTTGAGCCGGTCGGCGTCGCTGATCGGCGCGTTCCGCAGGAACGTCGTGGCCGTCCCGATGTCCTCGAAGGGGTAGTCGGTGCCGAAGAGGATGTGGTCGGCGCCCATCGAGAGCAGCGCGGTCAGCAGCGGGGCGGAGGAGCAGACGCCGCTGGTCGTGATGTAGAGGTTGTTCCGGATGTACTCCGAGGGGCGTCCGCGCTTGAGCTCGATGCCGTGGTGGGCGTGGAAGTCCCAGCGGGAGTCCATGCGCCACAGCACGAACGGCAGTCCCTCTCCCATGTGGCCGAGCAGCAGCTTGGCGTTCGGGAAGTCGTCGAAGACGCCGCCGAAGATCAGCCGCAGGGCGTGCGTGGCCGTGTCGATGCCCCAGCTCCACATCGGTCCGACGAGTTCGGGGTGGCCGGACAGTACGTGCGCGGTGTCGACACCGTTGGCCGGGTGCAGATAGAGCGGCACGTCGAGGTGCTCGGCGCGCTCCCAGACGACACGCAGCTCGGGGTCGTCGAGGTACCTGCCGTGGGTGTGCGCGTTGACGAGGGCGCCGCGCAGACCGAGCTGGGTGACCGCGCGCTCCAGCTCGTCGGCGGCGGCCTTCGGGTCCTGCAGCGGCAGGGCGGCGAAGCCGGAGAAGCGGTCGGGGTGCTCGGCGACGACACCGGTCAGGAAGTCGTTGACCGTGATCGCCTGGCGTACGGCGGTCGCCGGGTCCTTCTCCGCCTGGAGGCCGGGGGAGTTGAGCGACAGCACCTGCATGTCCAGGCCCGCCGCGTCCATGGCGTCGAGGCGTTCCTCGGTGAGGTCGAGGAGCCGGCGCGAGGCCTCCGCCCAGGCGTGGGGCTGGGCGATGGAGGCGGTGGACGCCCCGTGACCCACCAGGTCGGGGGTCACGAAGTGCTCTTCTAGGCCGATCAGCTTCATTGCGGAGTTCTCCTCGGGGGATCGGGGATCGGGGATCGGGGGATCGGGGGGTCGGGGGCAGGGGATCCGGGGATCCGGGGATCGCGGACGCCGGCCGACGGGGCCTCGTCAGGGGAGCGAGGTCACGTGTGCGGTTCTGGGGAGGGGCCCGGTTCGGCGTGAGTGGCCGGAGCGGGTGGGTGACGGCGGGTGTGTGCGCGTCGGACAAGCGGCTCGTCGGCTGCGAGGGGGACGCCGGTGCGGCGGGGGAGCAGCCGGGTGGCGTTGAGCGCCACCGGTTCGCAGTTCACCAGAACGTAACGCGTTCTGCAATAGTGAATGTAGGATCCGTTTCAAGACGCAGGTCGGCCGGTCGCGCCGATAGGCTGACCGCGTTCGTCCACCGGCAGGGGAGAGAGCGCGCCGTGACCACCACTGACCCCAAGGAACACAACGGGGAGCGGCAGGGCATCCAGTCCGTCGAGACCGCGATGCGGGTCCTGCTCGCGCTGGAGAGCGGTGGCGGCGCGCTGAGTCTGTCGGCGATCGCGCAGGCCAGCGGCATGCAGCCCAGCAAGGTCCACCGCTACCTCGTCAGCCTCGGCCGCATCGGGCTGACGGCGCAGGATCCCGCTTCCGGCCTCTACGACTTCGGCGCCACCCTGCGCCGCATGGGCGCCGAGGCGCTGCGCCGCACCAACGAGGTCGCGGTGGCGGGCGGCCACGCGATGCGGCTGCGCGACCGCACGGGCCACTCCGTGAACCTCTCCGTCTGGGGCGACCGCGGGCCGATCGTCGTCAGCTGGGCGTACGGCACCCGCCCCCTGCCCCTGACCGTCCGCGTCGGCGCCACCCTCCCCCTGCTCACGTCATCGGTCGGCCGCGTCTTCCTGGCCCACCTGCCCGAGAGCCTCACCGACGAGGTCCTGACCGGCGAACTGCGCGGCAAGGAGGCGGAATGGACGGGCGAACGCCTCGCCGACACCCGGGCACGCGTCCTCGAACAGGGGCACGCCGAGACCCACGGTGGCGTCATCCCGGGCATCATCTCCCTCGCCGCCCCCGTCTTCGCGGCCGGCGACCCGCTCCCCCTCGCCATCTCCGTCGTCCTCCCGGAGAGCGCCGGCACGCCGGAACAGCTAGCCGAGGTGACGCGTGAACTGCACGAGACGGTGACGGCGGCCTCGCACGAGCTGGGGCACCTTTCGTAGGCCCCGCCGTACCCGCACGGCCCCGTCGTACCGGCGCAGCCCCGTCGTACCCGCACGGCCCCGTCGTACCGGCGCAGCCCCGTCGTACCCGCACGGCCCCGCCGTACCGGCGCAGCCCCGTCGTGCCGGCGCAGCCGGGCGGTACCCGCAGGGCCTCGCCGCACCCGCGCAGCCCCGTCGTACCGGCGCAGCCGGGCCGTACCCGCGCAGCCCCGTCGTACCCGCGCAGCCCCGTCGTACCCGCACGGCCTCGCCGTACTCGCGCAGCCCCGCCGTACCCGCGCCGCCCCGTCGTACCGGCGCAGCCGGGCCGTACCCGCACGGGCCTCGCCGTACCCGCGCAGCCCGGCGTCGTGCCGAACGGCGCGGCTACGCCTGCGGGGTGTGGCGGATGCCCGCCACCTCGTCGTAGTACGACTCGGCCGACGGGCCGAGCACGTCGTGGGCCTCCAGGAACATCTCGTGCGCCTCGTGGCCCACCCAGCCCGCCGGGAGCAGCTCGGTCGGCAGGTCCGGGTCGCGGAAGGGGAACTTGCGGTAGTCGTACGTCAGCCGCATGCGTTCGACCAGCGCCTCTTCGGGGCTGAGGTGCCCGGCCCGGTAGGACGGCATCCGGCTGCGGTAGGTGCGCAGCAGCTCCCGGTAGTCCTCGTTCAGCGCGGCCAGGTCCCAGCCGCGGGCCGCCATCTCGCGGTCGACGGGCAGTCCGCCGGACTGGCAGCGCAGGGTGTCCAGCCGGATGGCGGGCTCGTCCGCGAACTTCTCCCGGACCTGCCGGAGCCGGTCGTGCGGGGAGACGTACGTGGACGGGGCCAGCGGGCCGAAGCCCAGCCAGGCCAGCTCCTTGCGGATACGGTCGCGTACGCCGCGCTCGGTCTCGGGGACCGAGTAGATGACCATGTACCAGTGCCGGTCCCAGTCGGACGGCGCCCGGTCGAAGATGCGTGAGCGACCCTCGTCGAGGAGCTGGAGGCTGCGTCTGTTGAGGGTGTAGACGGTCTCCCGGCCCTCGCGCCGGACGTCGAACCAGCCCTCCTTGCGCAGCCGCGCGAGGACCACCCGCACGGTGCTCTCCCCGACGCCGAAGCGGCCCATCAGGGTGCTGAGGGTGCGCATCCTGGCGTCGCCGCCGCGGTAGCGGACGTAGTCGCCGAACAGGTCGAAGACGATCGATCGAGGCTTCACGAAACCGACTATGTCACACGGACGGCCGTCGCGAGGATGAGCGGTTCGACCGAAGGACCCTTTGAACAGCTGGTCAGGCACCGCATCCTCGGTCATGGAAAAGCGCTACAAATTATTGACGCCCGTGTATCCATTGACACAGGATGCTCGCGGGGCTGAGTCTGGGCCTGTACTCGATGTGGAGGTCGGAGCCATGGTTTCTCGGATCGCTTGTGTGGGAGGCGGCCCCGGCGGGCTGTTCTTCGCGGCGCTCGTCAAGCAGGCCGATCCGTCGGTCGAGGTGACGGTCTTCGAACGGAATCGTGCGGAGGACACCTTCGGCTTCGGTGTGGTGTTCTCCGACGCGACCCTGGCCGCCATCCATGCGGCCGATCCGGTGCTGCGCACCGCGCTCGCCGACCACGGGCGGCACTGGGACGACATCGAGGTGCGGCTGAAGGGACAGCGGATCCGGTGCGGTGGCAACGGCATGGCCGCCATCACCCGCAAGACCCTGCTCCAGCTGCTGCACGAGCGGGCCGTCGAGGTCGGCGTCGACCTCCGCTTCAGCCACGAGGTCCCCGCCGATCCGGCGCAACTCGCCGACTACGACCTGATCGTGGCCGCCGACGGAGCCAACTCCCGCTTGCGAGACCGCCTCGCCGACGTCCTCGTACCGGAGGTGGAGGTCGCGACCGCAAAGTTCATCTGGTTCGGCACGAACTACCTCTTCGACGGTCTGACCTTCGTCCACGAACACGGGCCGCACGGCACGTTCGCCGTGCACGGTTACCCGATCAGCGACAGCGTCAGCACCTTCATCGTGGAGACCGACGAGGAGTCCTGGCGGCGGGCGGGCCTCGACGAGTTCGACACCGCGCAGCCGCCGGGCCCCAGTGACGAGAAGACCAGACACTATCTGGAGAAGCTCTTCGCCGAGCAGATCGACGGCCACGCACTCCTGGTCAACAACTCCCGCTGGGGCAACTTCCGCACCCGCCGAGCCCGTCGCTGGCACAGCGGCAACGTCGTCCTCCTCGGCGACGCCGCCCACACCGCGCACTTCTCCGTCGGCTCCGGCACCAAGATGGCCATGGAGGACGCGGTCGCCCTCGCCGACAGCGTCATCGCCCACCGCGACGATCTGCCGAGCGCCCTGGAGGCGTACGAGGCCGCCCGGCGCCCCTCGGTGCAGAAGATCCAGGGCGCCGCCCGGCCCAGCCTGTCCTGGTGGGAGCACTTCGGGCGCTACCACGATGCCTTCCGGCCCACCCAGTTCGCCTTCCACTTCATCTCCCGCTCCATCGGCAAGGACCGGATCGCGCGCCGCGACCCCGAGTTCATCGACCGGGTCGTACGGGACTGGCGGGTCGCCCACGAGGGATACGCACCCCTCGACACCCCGCTCATGGAGTTCGCCGGCCGACGCCTGACCGCCGGGCAACTCGCCGAGCTACGGGACGAGGGCTCCCGGTGCCTGTGGCTCACCGCGCCCGACGGGGAGGCCAAACTCCCCCCGGTGTACGAGCAGTTGGCTGCCTCTTTGAGCGCGGAACCACCGCCGGACCTCGTCGCCGTACAGGACGGCACCCCGCTCACCCGGTCGCTGCTCGCCGAGCAGGCGCGGTTGGTGCACGGCGTGCCCGCGCTGATCGTGGAGGACGCGATGGACGACGACCGGGCGCAGACGCTGCTGTTGTCGGGGCGGGCGGATCTGGTGGGGCAGGCATGAGCACGAAGCTGACCCCGTTGTTCGCGCCCGAGGGTGTCGTGGTGATCGGTGCCTCGCGGCAGGCCGGCAAGCTCGGTGCCGCCATGGCCCGCTCGCTGGCCGCCTTCCCCGGTGCCCGAGCGCTGGTCAACGCGCGCCGTCCCGAGCCGGGCGCGGGCGTGTACATCTCGGTCGCCGACGCGGCCGCGCACACCGAAGGGCGGCTCGACCTGGCCGTGTTGTGCGTACCGGCCTCCGGCTGCGCGGACGCCCTCGCCGAGGCGGCTGCCGCCGGGTGCCGTGCCGCGCTGGTCTGCGCCGGCGGGTTCGGCGAGGCGGGACCGGAGGGGGAGGAGCACGCGAAGGCGCTGCGCCGGGTCGCCCGGGAGACCGGGGTCCGGCTGCTCGGCCCCAACACCTCCGGTTTCTTCGCGCCCCACCTGGGCCTGACGGCCAGCTTCGTGCCCGCCGCCGGACAGCTTCCGGCCGGTGACATCGCCGTCGTCGCGGCCAGCGGCGGCGTCAACCACGCGCTCTCCTTCGACCTGGCCGCCGCCGGGAACGGCATCAGTCTCGGCGTCGGCATCGGCGCGGGCCTCGACGTCACCGCCGCGGACGTCCTGGAACACCTCGTGGACGACGACCGTACGAGCGCCGTCGCCCTGCATCTGGAGACGGTGCCGGACGGGCCCCGGCTGGTGGCGGCCGTACGCGGGGTGGCCGCCGTGAAACCCGTCGTGGCGCTGGTCGTCGGCCGTAGCGACGTCGGGGACTTCGCCCGCTCGCACACCGGCGCGCTCGCCACGTCCTGGCGCACGACACGGGCCGCGCTGCGGCAGGCCGGAGCGGTGGTCGTGGACGACGAACGGGAGTTGGTGGACGCGCTCACCGCGCTCTCCCGTGTCCGGCTGCGCCCCCTACCGGACCCCGGACTCGGCATCGTGACCGCCCAGGCGGGCCCGGGACTGCTGCTGGCGGACCGGGCGGGCACCGACGGCATCCGTATGCCGGAGCTGGCAGTCGACACGCGGCACACGCTGGGCGAACTGCTGCCCCCGCTCACCTACCAACGCAACCCGGTGGACACCGGCCGGCCCGCCGAGAGCTTCGCCCGGGTCCTCGCCACCACAGCCGCCGACCCGGCCGTGGACCTCCTCGCCGTCTACGCCCTCACCGAGCCCGACAGCGTCGACCTCGCCTCCGCCGCCCAGGACGCCGGCCTTGGCCCCGACTCCCCGGCCGTGGTGGTCGTGGGAGGCCTCCCCGAAGACGTCGCCGAGCAACGGGCCCGACTCCACAAGACCGGCATCCCGGCCCTCACGGGACCGGCCTCCGCCGCCAACGCCGTACGCGCACTGGTGACGGACGCGCGACAGCGGGCGTTGGGGGCGGCAGCGGAGAAGGCCTCCCGTGGAGCGGAGCGGGCAGCCGACGGGACTACGGCTCCCGTGGCCGTGTCCGTGCCGCGTGGCCTGCTCGACGAGGACGCCGCCAAGTCGTTCCTCGCGGAACTCGGCATCCGTACGCCCGACCGGGTCGCCTGTGACTCCCGCGCGGACGCCCACCAAGCCTTGCGGCTGCTGGGCGGACCGGTCGCGGTCAAGGTGCTCGACGCCGCGATCCTCCACAAGACGGAGGTCGGCGGGGTACACCTGGGTGTGCGTACGGCCGAGGAGTTGGACGCGGCGTTGGACGCGATCGGTGCCGGCCGTCGCTCCCTGGTGGAGGCGATGGCGCCGGCCGGCGTCGACCTGGTCCTCGGAGTGCGGCGGGACCCGGTGTTCGGGCCGGTCGTGCTGGCGGGACTGGGCGGTACGGCCGCCGAGGCGCTCGCCGACGTGGCGATCCGGCTCGCCCCGCTGTCCGTGGCCGAGGCAGCCGCCATGCCCGACGACCTGGCCGCCCGTGCCCTGCTGGACGGGTGGCGCGGTGGGCCCGTGCTCGACCGGGCCGAGTTCGGGCGGGTCGTCGCCGCGCTCGCCGCCGCCCTGGCCGCGAGTCCCCAGACCGCCGAGATCGAGATCAACCCGCTGCGGCTGACCGCCGAGGGGCTGATCGCACTGGACGCCGTGATCGTGCCCACGCCCACCGAGGAGAACGACCATGCCTAGGCCGAGCAGCGACGGCGTTGTGTCCTGGCCCGCCGAGTACGCGCAGCGCTACACGGAGAAGGGCTACTGGGAGGGCATCGCCCTCGGAGACCGGCTGCACACCGCCGCCGACGCGAACCCCGACGCCGTCGCGGTCGTCGACGGCGCACGGCGCCTGACGTACCGCCAACTCGCCGCACGCGCGGATGCCACCGCCCAGCGCCTGGCCGCGCTGGGCCTCGGCCCCGACGACCGGCTCGTGGTGCAACTGCCCAACACCGCCGAGTTCGTGATCCTCACCTACGCCTGTCTCCGCCTCGGTGTCATCCCGGTCATGGCGCTGCCCGGCCACCGCAGACACGAGATCGGCCATCTCGTCGAGCAGAGCGAGGCCGTGGCCCTCGCTGTTCCGGACTTCCTGAGGGACCACGACCACCAGGCGATGGCGGTCGAGATCGCCGAGGGGTCATCAACTCTGCGTCATGTACTGGTCCTTGGCGACAAGGTGGGCGACGATGCCGTGGATCTGCGGGAGTTGTGCGCCGCACCCGGCACCGAGGGTGGGGACCTACGGCAGGTCGTGGACGCGTACCGGCCCGACAGCCGCTCCATCGCCGTCTTCCTGCTCTCCGGCGGCACCACCGGACTGCCCAAGCTCATCGCCCGCACGCACGACGACTACCTCTACAACGCCCGCCGCAGCGCCGAGGTCTGCGAACTCGGCCCCGGGACCGTCTACTTCGCCGCCCTGCCCCTCGGGCACAACTTCCCGCTGGCCTGCCCCGGACTCCTCGGCACACTGCTGAACGGCGGCCGGGTCGTGCTCGGTTCACCCAGCCCCGAAAAGGCCTTCGCGCTGATCGAGAACGAGGGTGTCACCGCGACCGCCGTGGTCCCCGCCATCGCCCAACGCTGGCTGGACCACCGTGCGGACCACCCCGGGGCCGACCTGAGCTCGCTGCGGTTGCTCCAGGTCGGCGGCTCCCGCCTCGCCGACCACGTGGCCCGCCGCGTCCGCCCCGAACTGGGCTGCACACTCCAGCAGGTGTTCGGCATGGCCGAGGGGCTCCTCAACTACACCCGCCCGGACGACTCCGAGGACGTCATCTGTACGACGCAGGGGCGCCCCATGTGCGAGGACGACGAACTCCTCGTGGTCGACGAACTGGGCGACCCGGTCGCCGAGGGGGTGCCGGGCGTGCTGCTCACACGTGGTCCGTACACCCCGCGCGGCTACTACCGTGCCGAGGAACAGAACGCCCGCGCGTTCACCGAGGACGGCTGGTACCGCACCGGCGACATCGTGCGGCTGCGGCCGGACGGCAATCTCGTCGTCGAGGGCCGCGACAAGGACATGATCATCCGGGGTGGGGAGAACATCTCCGCCGAGGAGATCGAGAACTTCGCCTACCAGACGCCGGGCGTCGCCCGAGCCGCCGCCGTCGCCATGCCCGACCCCGGCCTCGGCGAGCGGGTCTGCCTCTACGTCGTACCGGAACCGGGCCACACGGTCACCCTCGACGACATCCACCACGTCATGGACCGCTCGGGCATCGCCCGCTTCA
The DNA here is from genome assembly GCF_042802555.1 of Streptomyces sp. NPDC057474. Lineage (NCBI taxonomy): Bacteria > Bacillati > Actinomycetota > Actinomycetes > Kitasatosporales > Streptomycetaceae > Streptomyces > Streptomyces sp. NPDC057474. Next base: position 110,575 of record NZ_JBHVDX010000001.1, read on the forward strand.
AGTTCCCGGACCGGCTGGTGACCGTCCCCGAACTCGCCGCCACCAAGGTCGGAAAGATCGACAAGAAGGCCCTGCGCGCCGACATCGTCCGCCGCCTCGACACCGAGGGAACCCCCGGCGGTCACTGATGCGGTGAGAGAGCCGCACAGCACAGATGAACTCCCCTCCCTGCCGCGCCGGTTGTGAACCGGCTGCCGCACTCGATCAAAGGAGATCGACATGAGCGAGACCTTCGTCCTGGTGACCGGGGCATGGCACGGCGGCTGGGCCTGGCGCCCGGTCGCGAACGAACTGCGGGCCGCCGGCCACGAGGTGCACACCCCGACCCTGGCCGGGCTGAGCGCCGACGACGACCCGCGCGGGGTGACCCTCACCGACTGCGTGAACAGCCTAGTGGAGTACGTCGAAGGGGCCGGTCTGAGCGACATCACCCTGCTCGGCCACAGCTGGGGCGGCTTCGTCCTCACCGGCGCGGCACCGAGACTCGCCGCACGCGTCCGGCGGCTCGTCTTCTGGAGCGCCTTCGTGCCGAACGACGGAGAGTCACTGATCGACGCGTGCCCGCCGCACTACGGCGAGATGTTCCACGCCCTGGCCGCCGCGTCCGGCGACGACACGGTGACTTTGCCCCTGGAGGTCTGGCAGCAGGCGTTCATGCAGGACGCCGGCGAGGAGACCCAGCGCCTCGTCCACTCCCTCCTCGTCCCCCAACCTCTCGGCACCTTCACCGAGAAGCCCGACACGACCGCGTTCACCGCGCTCGACATCCCCACCGCCTACATCCTGTCGACCGAGGATCTCTCCCTCCCGGGCGAGTGGGCCTGGGCCGACCGCTTCCCCCAGCGGCTCAAGAACCCCCTCGTCATAGAGACCCCCGGCAGTCATGAGGGCTGCTTCACCCGGCCCGCCGAGCTGGCGGGGGCGTTCATCCGGGCCTGCGCGGTGTAGCGACCGGCCGAGCCGGCCGGCGGCCAGCGGCTGAGGCCGACTGCGGCGTGCAGGCGTACGCCTGCGTCGGTCCAGGCCGTGGAGGCCGAGGCCAGGGGGTCCTGTCCGTACGCCGGGTTTCGTCCGTACACCGGGTCCTGTCCGTACGTCGGGTCCTGTCCGTACGCCGGGTCATTTCCGTACGTCGGGTCGTGGTCGTGCTCCCGTGTGTCGAGGAGTCTTCTCAGCAGGTTCGACGAGGTGGTGAGACCGGTGCGGGTCAGCCGGTCCGCCGCTTCGCGGAGTCGGTCGCGAACCGAGCGGGGGAGACGGCGCAGACCGTGGTGGGCGGCCTCGGCGAGGGCGGTGAGCGCCGCGTCGGCGGCTGTCGCGATCGGATCGGACGGGGTGCGGTCGGCGAGCGCAGCGCGGGCGGCACCGTCGGCGGGGCGAGGCCGGGACGAGTATTCCGCCGGGCCCGAGCAGGGTGAACGGAGTGATACGGGCCTGGCCCCGGGAGTGGTGTACGGCCCCGTCGTCACGGGGCCGTCAACTCCGTCAGATCGGCGAGCAGTTCGGACACCGCCACCGGGTCGATCTCCTCGAAGCGGGCGCTGTGGGTGTCCCTCGGCCAGTAGTCGCCCGGCCGGGTGGCGAGCCAGATGTGCTCCACCTTCTGCTGCTCGGCGGGATCGAAGAAGCCGACGGCGATGCCGTGGTCGGGGGTGAGTACCGCGTAGCGGTTCGGGGCCAGCTGCTTGGAGATCCAGCGCTCGACACCCGCGTCCAGCGGCTGACCGCGCCGCCAGCCGCGCCGCTCCAGACCGACGAGCCTGCCCGTCGTCACCGTGAGGCCCTCGAAGCGCTCCAGACGCCAGCCGGCGGCCTCCTCCGCGGCCAGCTCGAACACCTGCCGCCCCAGCTGCGGGAACGGCTGGAGGATCTCGTGGTCCGCGAACAGCTCCGCCCAGACGTCGAGTCCGCCCGGCAGCAGCAGCGGGTGCGCGATCCGTACGCTCGCCGTGTCGGGTAGAACGAACGTGCTGTCCTCGACGTCCGCGAACGTACGGTCCTCCGCCACCCGGAAGGCCGTCGTCGTCCCGTCCGTGTCGCTCAGCCACACCAGCCGTCGGACGAGATGCCACAGCAGCGGATGCCCGACGAACAGCTCGCGGAACTCGGCCGCCGACCACGAACGGCCCTGCACCATGGCCGACTCCAGTCGCCGCACCTGGTCGGCGGCGATGGTCCGTACGTCCTTCTTCAGCGCCATGAACCGCTTGCGCTCGGCAGCAGCCAGCTCCGCGTCGTCCCGCGAGCCCGGCTGGGGCAGGTCCTTGCGACGCCTGCCGTCCGGGTCCTGGACGAAGGGACGCAGCTGTTCGTCGAAGCCGACCGTGAACGTACGGCTGCCGTAGTCGATGTCCGTGGTGCCCCGCGCGTCAAGGCCCAAGTCGGGCACCAGCCGGTCGGCGAGCTGCTCGCCGGTCAGCCCGAGGTCCTCCGCGAGCTCGGCGATCTTCTCCAGCGCGCGGGTCCGGAGCGCTTTGAACTTCACGCGCTGCGCCACGCCGTGCAGATGCATCAGCGCCACATCGGTGCCGATCGCGGCCAGCACGCCCAGCCCGTCGACCGCCCGCTGGTGCGCACCCTCGCCGGGCCAGGCCCGCACCAGCGGTGTGAGACGGCGTACCGTCTCGTCGTCACCGAGCAGCCCCAGTGCGCCCAGCGCCCAGCTCTCCTGACTCGGCATACCGGCGAGCCGCCACTGCTCGAACAGGGCCCAGACGAACTCTGCGAGCGACTCCGGCACGCACAACTCCCGGACCACGGCCACCCCCGGGTACGGCTCGCCCGGCCGGGACATCGCGAGCATGGTCACCGCATGCCGGGTGGCGTCGGCGGGCAGGGCGCCACCGGAGCGCACCAGGATCTGCGGCAGCAGCACCGGCTCGGCCCACTCGACGGGCTCGGGCAGCTTCGCCGGCAGCGCCGTCCGCAGCGGATCGGACAGCAACTCCCCGATCGCCGCCACGGCCTCGGCTCCGTACCGCTCGGCGGCGGACCGCACGACCTGCTCCCCGTGCAGGGCCGCGATGGTGTGCAGCGCCTGCTCGGCGTGCCGGCGCGCGGGACCCGCCTTGCCCACGGCGTCCGGCACCAGCAGCGGGGCGGCGGCCTCTCCATGCCGCCTGAACCAGGAACGGGCCGTCCCCCGCGCCGACTTCAGCCGCACGGCCCACTCCGCGACGAGCCGGGCCGCCCCCACGCTCACATACGGCAGCAGCAGCGGCGCGAGCGACGTGGGCCACTTCGGGGCGACACCCAGCACCACCCCCAGCGCGTCCGTGCCGAACCGGGCGACGATCGGCTTGAGGGCGGCATCGCTGTCGAGACTCGTCGGGTTCCACTCGTCCAGCAGCGGCCGGACCAGCTCCTCGGGTTTGTCGAGGAAGATCCCCATCGAGCCGACCTTGTCCGAGCGGACCGCGCTCAGCAGGGCGTCCGGATCGTCCGGCCACTCGGAACGCGAGGCCCAGTCCCGCTCCCGGGACTGGGTGTCCGCCCACTCCTGCCGCTCACCGGGCAGCCAGACGATCCCGGGCGCGTCCTCGGCGACCAGCCCGGTGACCGTGCGGACCTTGACGGCCTCGCGTGGCCGGGTCCAGGGGGGACTCGTGAGCAGTTCGGGCAGGGACGCGGCCGGGGCGTCGGGCACCCGGCCCTGCGGACTCAGCAGCGGTTCGACGGCGCCGGCCGCCTCGGGAGAGAGGGAGGCGAGCGCCTTCCCGGCCAGGTCCGGGTGGGCGGACACATGCACCAGCAGCGTGTGCCGCAGGGCGTCGGCGTTCGGCCCGCCCGCCGCCACGGCCTCGGCGAGCATGCGCAGGGCACGCCTCGGGTAGCGGCGGGCCGCCTTCGTCACGAAGGGCTGCGTCCGCTTGTCGCCGAGCTGTGCCATCAGCAGGGCGAACGCCTCGTCGGACGGAATCTCGACCAGGATCGAGTTGACCTTCCTGATGGTGTCCGACGTGACGTACGAGCCGCTCAACGACTCCGCCACGAGGGGTGCCACCGCCGTGCCGATGCCCTCGGCGACGGTGGCGACCGTCGGCATCGGCCATGCCCCGTAGCTCAGGCCGGCCACACCGCCCAACTGCCGGACCTGCTCCGGATCGTTGAACGAACAGAACAGCATCGAGCGCAGGGCGTTGTTGCGCGGCCGGTTCGCCTCGGGGCCGCCCGCGCACTCGTTGAGCCATTCCGTCTCGCTGGGCACGAGGTACGAGACGACGACGCGTCTGCGGGCGCTGCTCCGCATTCCGGTGAGCGCCGCGACCACGGTTCGGTACGTGTCCTCGTCGGCGGCGGCGAGCAGCGCACGCATACGGTCGGCGACGCCCCGCACCCGCTCCGCGGCGCCCGCGAAGGGTTTGTTCGGTGTGCGCTCGACGTACGGATCGAAGCGGCGGGTGCCGTGCTGGGTGTAGTGCCCCTCGACGTCGAAGAGTTCGACGGTCGCGCGGGCGGCGAACACCGGGCCGTGGGCCTCCACCCAGGCATCGGCGCACGCAGCACCCGACCAGGCCATGTCGGAGGCGACGGCCAGCACGGCCGCGCCCAGCGGGTCGGCCGTACCGGCGAGATGAGCCTCGGCGGCCCGCAACAGGTCCGCGTCACTCCGAGGGCTGTCCAGGTACAGCCGCACCCAGGTGGCCCCGGCGCTCAGCCGCTGCTCGGCCTCGCTCGCCGCGCCCTTGCGCGGGGGCGCGGGCTTACGGCGGACACCGCCCCGGCGCGGATGGAGGTGGCGGTGCCAGGAGGCCGGGAGCACGAAGGTGTCCTCATCGACCACAGAGGCTTCCGGAACCGGGGCGTCCCCTTCGGCGGCGGGAGCCGCGCCGACCTCCTGATATCCCTTGCGCTCCTTGGCCGTTATGGTCTTCCGCAGGTACTCGGCGGCCTCCTCCGGGGAAGCGCACTCCTTGACCTGGGTCCGGCCCTCCGTACCGCAACGCCCGTACCGGACGGTGACCGTGGCCCCGTCCGCCTCCGCCTCCCAGAACTTCGAAGAGTCCCCTTCGCCATACTCCCAGCGGCGCACGCCCCCACCCCTTCCGACCGTGCCGGCTCCCCGGCCCACCCCACGCGGATCAGGCCGCTGACCGGCGGATACACGCCACGTCCAGCGACAATCACCACATTAGAGGGAGCCACTGACAACGCCGTCGGCCGTCGGTCGGCTGATGTCCGAGGCCGGCCGACGGGGCGTCACCGGCCGGTTCGTTCAGCGCCCTCGGCGTTTGCCGCCCGCCTCCAGTTCGCGGCGCAGCCGCTGCGGGGCCCAGTTCTCACTGACGGCCTGCCAGAGCAATTCGGCCTGGGAGGGCGGGGCCAGGCCGTCGACGGGCGGGTCGAGGTCGAGGTCGGTGGGGAAGGGGTAGCCCTCGGCGGTGGCGGCGACGACGCGGCGCAGCCAGCACTCGGTGGCGCCCTCGGACCTGCGGTGCGACAGAACCGGGAAGAGCGCGTTGGCCATCGCCTCGCGGTCCACGGTCTCCATGGCGCGGCCGAAGGCGGAGGAGATCTGGAGCAGGTTCGCCATGCGCCGGATGCCGGACGAGCGGTTGTGCCCGGCGGCGTGGAGGAGCGCGGGGTTGAAGAAGGCCGCGTCGCCCTTGTCCAGGGGGAGTTGGACGTGGTGGGCGTCGAAGTACGCGACGAACTCGGGGAGTCGCCAGGCGAGGTAGCCGGGCTCGTACTTCTGCGAGTGCGGCAGGTAGAGGGTGGGGCCGGACTCGACGGGCATGTCGCAGTGGGCGACCGCTCCCTGCAGGGTGAGGACGGGGGAGAGGCGGTGGACGTGCGCGGGGTAGGCGGCGGCCTGCCGCTGGGAGAGGAAGCCGAGGTGATAGTCGCGGTGCGGGCTCTGGGCGGTGCCGCCCGGGTTGACGACGTTGACCTGGGAGGTCACCTGGTAGGCGGGGCCGAGCCAGGCCTCGGCTATCAGCGCCAGCATGTCGTTGGCGTAGTAGTCGGCGAAGACGTCCGGCGCCCGTACGGCCAGCTTGTCCAGGGCGTTCCAGACGCGGTCGTTGGCGCCGGGCTTCGCGAAGTGGTCGCCCCGGGCCGTACCGGCGGCGCGCTCCTCCTCGATCAGTTCGCGGAAGGCGGCCGAGGCCCGGTCCACGACGGCCGGGTCGGTGAACGCGCCCTTGAGCACGACGATTCCGGGGCCGTCCAGCAGGGCCCGGACCAGCTCGGTCTGTAGGTTCCGACGACCCTCCGGGGTGGCCGTCAGGGCGCGGAGCCGGTCGCTGTCGTAGAGCGGCACGTTCCGCTCGACCCGCTCGGCCGAGGGATGGTCGGCGAGATCGGTGCTCTGCTCGACGAGCGCGCGGAACGCGTCGAGATCGCAGTCCGCCTCGGTCAGCCAGGTCCGTGACACCGCAGCGATGGGGGACATCGCGGCTCCTTTCGCAGGCCTTGTGTTTCTGCCAGTCTGCGGACCTAGAACCCCTCATTCAATGCGCGGAAACACGTCAAAAAGACCTCACGGAACGTGGGAAAACAGCGATGCGACACCCGTACACGATCAGGGAGATCGCCCGTCAGTCGCGGCTGAGCACGGCCACGGTCGACCGCGTCCTGAACAGCCGGGGCCAATGTGCGGGAGAGCACGATCCGTGAGGTGCGGCAGGCTGTCGAGGACCTGGACCGCCAGCGGAGCCGGGTCCGCATCGGGGGCCGTACTTTCGTGATCGACATCGTGATGCAGGCCCCGGCACGCTTCACGACCGCCGTGCGCGAGGCCCTCGAAGCGGAACTGCCCTCCCTGCACCCGCCGTCGTGCGCTCCCGGTTCCACTTCCGTGAGACCGGGCCCGCGGCCGAACTGGTTTCCACCCTGCACAAGATCGCGAAGCGGGGTTCGCAGGGCGTCTCCTCAAGGCGCCGGACCTGCCGGAGATCACCGCCGCCGTCGGCCGGCCGCGGCCGGCATGCCCGTCGTCACCCTCGTCACCGATCTGCCCGGCAGCGCGCGTGGCGTACGTCGGGATCGACAACCGCGCGGGCCGGAACCACCGCCGCATACCTCATCGGCCAATGGCTCGGCGATCGGCCCGGCCATGTGCTGACCACCATCAGCCGCGCCTCCTTCCGGGGTGAGGAGGAGCGCGAGACGGGCTTCCGCAGCGCCATGCGCCTCGCCCACCCCGCCCGCTCCCTGGTGGAGGTCACCGACAGCGACGGCCTCGACGCCACCCAGCGCGACCTCGTCCTCGCGGCACTCCGACGCGAGCAGGACATCGTCGCCGTCTACTCTTTGGGCAAACGGGAACCTCGCGACCCTGGACGCGTTCGACGAACTGGGCTGGAACCGCGCGGTGTTCATCGCGCGCGACCTCGACCACGACACACCAGCCTGCTCCGCGAGCGCCGCCTGTCCGCCGTCCTCCATCACGACCTCCGCCAGGACGTACGCCGCGCCTGCCAGACCGTGATGCGCGCGCACGAGGCACTGCCGGACGACGGGCCGATACTGCCGTCGGCGATCCAGGGGGTCACCCCGTTCAACACGCCCGCCCCGACGCGTCGGGGCGGTCACGTACGGGATGAGGCCGGACCGTGACCCGGGGGCGGCCGGCACGGGCCGAAGCGGCGGCGGAGTATGTACGGAGTACGTGTCGAACATGCCTGGAAAACCGGGTCCGGATGTCGGTTTTCCGGGTTCCGGTGGGCGGTGGCTTCGTCGGGCGGCCGGCGCGGCCGAGGGTGGGCGCAGTCAGTCCGTCCCCGTGCCCACCGGGCGCTGCAGAGAAGAGTCTTTCGTGAATGCCACGACCACGGCGAGCACGCCGCGGGAACGGCGGGCCGCGACGCTCGTCATGGCCTGCGTCGGCGTGTTCGTCGCCTATCTGCCGGTGACGAGCGTCTCGGCCAGCCTCCCCGCGATCCAGCGGTCCCTCGACGCTTCGACCTCCCAGCTCTCCTGGGTCTCCGACGCGTTCGTCCTCCCGATGGCCGCCCTCATCCTCACCGCCGGGGTGTTCGGCGACGTCCACGGCCGCAAGAAGGTCTTCCAGGCGGGCCTCGCCCTCAGCGGCGCGGGCGCTCTCGTCGCCCTGTGCGCGCAGTCCGTCCAGATCCTCTGGGCCGGTCAGGCACTGGCCGGTCTGGGCTCGGCCGCCCTGCTGCCCACCACCCTCGCCCTGATCAGCCACGCCGTCCCCGACCCGCGCGAACGAGGCAGGTTCATCGGACTGTGGGCCACGTCCCTGGCCGCCGCCCTGGCGCTCGGCCCCGTCATCGCCGGCGTCGTCCTGGACCACTACGACTGGCGCTGGATCTACCTCCTGCCCGTCCCCGCCTCCCTCGCGGCGATGGTCTGCGCGGCGAAGCTGCTGACGGACTCCCGGGCTCCGGGCACCCGCCGACTGGACTGGCCCGGACAGCTCACCGCCGCACTGACGATCACCACACTCGTCTACGGGATCATCGAGGGCGGCGCCACCTCCTTCACCGACCCGAAGGTCATGGTGGCGCTGTCCACCGCGGCGGTCGGTGCGGTCGCGTTCGTCGTCGTGGAGCGCGCGAGCGGCAGCCCCATGCTCGACCTGACGCTGTTCCGCAGCCCGGCCTTCACCGCCACCACCCTCATCGCCATGATCAGCTTCCTGGGCCTGATCGGGTTCTTCTTCACCCTCAGTCTCTACTTCGGCATGGTCCAGCGGCTCTCCACCCTCGACGCGGCCTGGCGGCTGCTGATGGTCTCCATGGTCCCGCTCGTGCTCGGCGCCACCGTGGGCCGACTCGTCCACCGGGTCTCACCGAGGGTGCTCATCCCCGGCGGCCTGCTGATCGCCACGGCCGCGCTGCTCTCCCTCACGAACATCGGCGCGCACACCTCCTTCGGCTCGCTGGCCTGGCGGCTGGCCCTGCTGGGCCTCGGCATGGCTTTCGTCATCACGCCGATGACCGCCACCGCCGTCAGTTCGGTGCCCTTCCACCAGGCAGGCATGGCCGCCGCCGGCAACAACGCCTTCCGCCAGGTCGGCGCCGCCCTCGGCCCCGCCGTACTCGGCACCCTCCTCTCCACCGAGGCCGTCGACGCCCTGCCCGGCCACCTCACCGACACCGGCCTCACCACTCCGACCGTGCAGCACGTCACGGCGGTCGCCGAGCAGGGCGGAATCGGCGCCGTCGCCGGACTCGACCTGGGCGCCGACACGCCCCGCGCCCTGGCCGCCCTGTCCGAGGCCTTCCTCGACGGCCTGCACGTGTGCCTGCTCGTCGCCGCCGTACTGACCCTGCTCGCGGCGGCCGTCGGAGTGCTCCTGCTGCGCCGACCGCGGCACCCGGCACCGTCCGGGCCCGTGCACACCACGACCGCATCCCATCCTGAAGCAGTACGACCCCATCCCGCCCTGAACCTCTGAACTCCGAGCCCCTGAACCGAGGAGGGCCATCGTGGACGCCCGGCCGCTCGACGCGCTCGACCTGAAGCTGCTGCAGGCCCTGCAACTCGACGGCCGGGCGCCCTTCAGCCGGATCGGCGAGGTGCTCGGCGTGTCCGACCAGACGATCGCGCGACGCTGCCGGCGGCTGCGCACCACGGTCGGCCTACGGGTGGTCGGCATGGTCGACGAGAGCATGCTCGGCCGCAACAGCTGGATCGTCCGGTTGCGCTGCACCCCCGACGTGGCCGAGCAGCTGGCCAACTCCCTGGCACGCCGACCGGACACCTCGTACATCGACCTCATCGCGGGCGGTACGGAGGTGCTGTGTGCGATGAAGCCGCGCAGCCAGAAGGACCGCGACGAACTCCTCTTCGACCGACTGCAGCGAACCCCGCGCGTCATCTCCGTCAGCGCCCACTGCCTGCTCCACATCTTCTACGGCGGCCCGCTCAGCTGGCTCGACAAGATCCGGGCGCTCGACGCGGACGAGGAGGCGGCGCTGCGTCCGCCCCCGGTGGAGAGGGCCGAGGCGCCCGTCTCCCTCGACGCGGAGGACGAGGCACTCGTAGCCCTGCTCCGCGACGACGGGAGGGCCACGTTCCAAGAACTCCAGGCCGGTACGGGCCAGTCGGAGGCCGTCGTCAAGCGGCGCGTGGAACAACTGCGTTCCTCGGGCGTCCTCTACTTCGACGTGCAGCACCGCAGCGAACCCCTCGGCCACGGCGTCCGCGCGATGCTCTGGCTCACCGTGGCCCCCTCCGCCCTCGCCGCCGTCGGCCAGGCCCTCGCCGCACACCGCGAGGTCCGCTTCGCCGCCGCGACCACGGGCCCGGCCAACGTCGTCGCCTCCGTCCTCAATCGCAGCACCGGCGAGCTCTACCGCTACCTGAGCGAGAAGATCGGCGCCCTCGAAGGAGTCCGGTCCGTCGAAACCACCCTGACCCTGCGCCAGGTCAAACAACTCACCTACGAGCCCACACGCTGACGGCGAGCCGGGCATCGGGGACGCGACGTGCGCCCCCGGCAGCCAGCTGGTGCCAGCGGCGGCCGTAGCGCACCTGGTGTCTGTAGGCTCTCCGTGGCTCTCCGTGGCTCTCCGTGGCTCTCCGTGGCTCTCCGTGGCTCCCGTGGCTCCCGTGGCTCCCGTTGGTTCTCATAGCCCCCGTGTCGCCCCGCGAACGGCCGCCGGGAGCGACGTAGCGTGGCCCGCGCAGATGACGGTCGACCCCATGGTGGCGTGATGTGCTGGAGTGCGACGGCCGATCTCGTGGCGGGTGCCGGTGTCGCGGCCGTCGGGGTGGCCTGTGTGGCGCTGGTGCGCAGCGGGCGGGACCTGCCGCTCGCCGCGCTGCCGTTGCTGCTCGGGGCCCACCAGATCGTGGAGTCGGTGGTCTGGTCCTCGGGCGGAGGCAGCGGACCGGCCACCGTCGCCTGGGCCGTCATCGCGTTGCCGCTGCTGGCCGTGTGGGTGCCCGCGGGTGTGCTGTGCGCGGCCCCGCCGCCCGCCCGCACCCGGCTCATCGTCCTCCTCGCGGTCGGAGTCGCGACCGCCGCGCTGCTCACCCACGGCCTCGCCACCGGCCCGGTGACGGCCGAGGTCCGCGGCCATACCGTCGGCTACACCATCGCCCTCTCCCACCCGGTGGCCCCCGTCGCGGGCTACCTCCTCGCCACCGTCGGCTCCCTGCTCCTCTCCGGTGACCGGCGGCTCGTGGTGCTCGGGATCCTGGCCGCCGTCGGCGCCTCGATCTGCTGGACCCTGTGGCGGCTGGAGTTCATCTCGACCTGGTGCGCCTTCGCCGCCCTGTGTTCGTTGGTCCTCCTCGGCTGGGTGCGCACACGACCGAGGGCTTCCTCGCCGCCGTCCCGTCACCCGGCCGCGGAGCATCGGGAGCACGCGAAAGGCGATTGACAGGGCACACGCGTGTACGAGAGATCCTGGGCATGGGCGCGAACCGCTATGCCTGCCGCCCGTACCGGGGCCCTGCAGACCATGACGCGATGGCCGCAGTACGGCTGGGCTGCGCTGAGCGGGACCTCTACGCGAACGTCGGGTTCCACCGCCGGAACTGGTACGTCCGCTACCGCAAGCCGATCGAGTGCTGAGGCGGCGGAGGTGGGGCCCCGCGACCGCCACGACCCGCCACGACCCGCCACGACCGCCACGACCCGCCACGACCGCCACGACTGCCACCAGGACGGGCCGACCCCGCGGAACCGCCGAGGCTTGATGAATCAATCATCCACCAAGCTGTTGACTTTCGGCTTGATCAGCCAGAGGATTTCGGGGGTGACACACTCCGCCGCCGGGCCTGTCGGCCCGGTCCTCCCCGCGGCCCTCGACGAGGCAGCCCACCGCTGCCTCGTCGCGGGCTTCGACGGTACGACGACCGTCCCCGACACCCTGAAACGGCTGATCGACCGTGGGCTGGGCGGGGTCATCCTGTTCACCCGCAACATCCGCGACGCCGACCAGGTCCGCGAACTCACCGGCACGCTGCGGACGTTGCGCCCGGATCTGCTGGTCGCCATCGACAACGAGGGCGGCGGCATCGGCCACCTGGTAGCCGCGGGCGCTCCCGAGGTGCCCGGCTCATGGGCGCTCGGTGTCGCCGACGACCCGAGCCTGACCGCCGCGTGCGCCGACGCCCTCGCCGGACACCTGCTCTCGCTCGGCATCACCGCCTCCTACGCCCCCGTCGCCGACGTCCAGAGCCGGCCCGAGAATCCGATCGTGCGCACCCGCGCCTTCGGCGGCGACCCCGAGCTGGTCTCCCGGCATCTGCGCGCCTGGATCGAGGCCACCGAGGCACGCGGCGTGGCCTCCTGCGCCAAGCACTTCCCCGGCCACGGCGGGACCGTGACCGACAGCCACCACGAGCTGTCGGTCGATCCACGGCCGTACGAGCGACTCGACCTCGCGCCCTTCCGGGCCGCCGTCGACGCGGGCGTGCCCATGCTGATGAGCGCCCATGTCGTCTTCCCGGCCCTCGACCCCGACCTGCCCGCCACCCTCAGCCCGCGCGTCCTCTCCGACCTGCTGCGCGGCGAACTCGGCTTCGACGGCGTCCTCGTCAGCGACGCGCTGGAGATGAAGGCCATCGCCGACCGCTACGGCGAGGCGGCCGGCGCCCGGCTCGCGCTCGCCGCCGGAGCGGACCAGGTCATCGTCGCCGTACCGGACCTGCAGGTCACCCTCGCCTGCCGGGACGCCGTGCTCGACGCCCTGCGGACGGGCGACCTCGCCGAGGAGCGCGTGAGCGAGGCCGCGGAACGGGTACGGCGGCTCGCGCTGAGGTACGCGGTGCCGTACCGGCCGGGTGCCGTGGCGACGTGGGACGCGGACGCCGGACTGACGGCGGCGCGACAGGCCGTACGGAGCGGAGGGCCGCTGCCGGAGCCGGTGCCGGGCGCCCATGTCGTCGACTGCTTCCCGCCCCCGCACCCCGCCCTCAACTGGGGTGGCGAGGACCTGCTGACCGAGATCCGCGCCCTCGACCCGACCGCCACGGGGACGGCGGTCGCCGGGGAGCCGGACGACCTCGGGGCCGTCGCGGAGGAGGCGCTGCGGGCCGCCGGGGAGCGTCCGCTGGTCGTCGCCGTGTGCGACGCGGAGCTGTACCCCTGGCAGGGGCGTCTGCGGGGCGCGCTGCTGACCGCGCGACCGGACGCGCTGCCGGTCTCCACCGGGTTGCCGGAGGCGGGCAGCGCGGTGTCCGCGCACGGGAGGGGACGGGTCAACCTGCGGGCGGTGGCCGAGGTCCTGACGGGGCGGACGTCTGAAAGGGATTGAGAGGGGCTGAAAGGGATTGAGAGGGGCTGAGGGGGACCAAGAGGGCGGACGTCCTGACGGTGTCCGCCCCTCGGCCCGCTCACTTCCCCTCGATCAGCTCCGTGATCCCCCTCGCCGCGAGGTACGCCGTGTCCTCCGCGCGCTCCGCCAGGACCACCGCCGGGCGGGTGCCCTCCTGCCGCAGGCCCATCCAGGCGTCGAAGAAGGCGCCGCCCGGGCCGGAGACCGAGCGCGTGGACGGGGTGCAGTCCAGGACCAGGGCCGTCGTGCGGGGATCGGGCGGGGTGGCGGCGGTGCGGATCTCGGCCACCGTCGCGGACAGGGCGTCCGCGATCGGCTTGGGGCGGCCCGTGGAGTCGAACAGGCCGAGCGTGTACTCCAGTTCCGGGAAGTCGGCCAGGGAGCGGTCGACGTCGTGCGAACACCACCAGGTGACGCCCCACAGGTGGGCGCAGCCGGCCGCGTTCAGCAGGGTCGCGCGGGCGAAGTCGGGGGCGTCCGACGCCGGGATGTGTGGCTCGGGCGCACCGGTCTCCTGGACCCAGACCGGGCGGGCCGGGTCGGTGGCGTAGGCGGCGGCCAGCTCCGTGCCGTACTCCGCGAGGTGGTGCACCTGCGGTGAGCGGGGCCCGTAGCGGCGGGCGCAGTCGGCGGAGAAGACCCAGGGATGGACGGTGGTCAGGTCGCCCTTGCGGGCCGAGGACTCGGGGGTGAAGGGGTGGTCGTCGCCGTACCAGGCGGCGTCGTACGCCGAGTGCGTGACCAGGCCGCGTCCCTCGCCGAGCCCGTCCCGCGCGGCGGCCAGCAGGGTGTCCAGGTAGTGGTCGACCTCGGCCACGGAGACCGGGTTGTGCTCGACCAGGTTGTTGAGCTCGTTGCCGAGCTGGAGGCCGAGGAGGTGGGGGTGGCCCGAGAGGGCACGGCCCAGTGTGCGCAGCAGCAGTGCCTGGGCCTCGATCGCCTCGGGGTCGGTGAAGACGTTGCGGTGGTGCCAGCTGCGCGTCCACTCCGGGTAGAAGTCGAAGCTCGACAGATGGCCCTGGACGCCGTCCACGAGGACGTCCAGCCCGCACTCGGCGGCCAGGTCCACCAGTTGGACGAGCTGGTCGACGGCCGACGCCCGGACCAGGGTGCGGTTGGGCTGGAGCAGGGGCCAGAGATGGAAGACCCGGACGTGGTCCAGGCCCAGCCCGGCGATCTGTGCCAGGTCCTCGCGCGCGAGCCCGGGATCGAAGTCGTGCCAGGCATGGAACCAGCCCCTGCGTGGGGTGTAGTTCACTCCGAAGCGGAGTGCGGGTGTGGGCGAGGGCGGTGTGCTGATGGCGTCCTCCTCAAGAGACGGACCTTGTCTCCGGCGAATGTATCAACCACCATGGACGGCAATGAATAGTGATTTGAACCAAGCTTTCGCGGATTCCCCGGCCTGCGACGCATCTCCGGCTGCCGACGACTCCCCGGCTGCTGACGAATCCCCGGGTACCGCGGCTTCCCCCGCCTACGTGGTCGGCCTCGACGCCGGCGGCACGCGTACCCGTGCCGTCCTCGCCGACCTGGGTGACGGCCGTACCCGGGGCGAGGGCACGGCCGGGCCGGGCAACGCGCTCACCGTGCCCGGGCCGGTCCTCGCCGACCACCTCGCCGAGGCCGTCGCGCAAGCCGTGCCCGAGGAACTGCGCGGGCGGGTGGTCGCGGTGGCGGGCGGTTTCGCGGGGGCCGGCCACCAGGCCCAGGGCGCCGACGAGCCCGGCCGACTGCGGGCCCGGGCCGCCCTGTGCGCCGCGCTGGCCCGGCTCGGCATCGACGCGACCACGGTCGGCGTCCACAGCGACATCGAGACGACCTTCGCAGCGGCCCCCGGCCACCCCGCCGACGGACTGGTCCTGGTGGCCGGCACCGGCGCGGTCGCGGCCCGGATCGCCGGACGGGTGCCGGCCGCGACCTCAGGCGGCGACGGCTGGCTCCTCGGCGACGACGGCGGCGGCTTCTGGATCGGCCGCGCGGCCGTACGGGCGGCCCTGCGCGCGGCCGACGGCCGGAGCGTGCCCACCGCGCTCGTCCTCGCCGTCGGCCAGGACCTCGGGCTGCCCGCGCAGGTCCTGCCCCCGGAGGGCTACGGAGCCACTGACGCCGTCCCGTGGAGCGCCGAGCGGCGCACCGCCTACCGTGCCCATCTGCTGCCCGCCGTCATGGACCGGTCACCCGTCCGCCTGGCCGACCACGCGCCCGGGGTGGTGCGGACCGCCGAGGAGAAGGACGTCGTGGCCGTGCAGATCCTCCAGGAGGCCGCCCGCCGCCTGGCCGAGACCGTCGCGGCCCTGGCGCCCCACCCGGGCGAACCCCTCGTCGCCACCGGCGGCCTCCTCGCCCCGAACGGCCCCCTGCTGCCCCCGCTGACCGAACGTCTGGCCCCTCTCGGACTCACCGTCACCCCGGTGTCGGACGGTTCCCCGGGCGCCGTCGCCCTGGCCCGCCTCGCCCACGCCGCCCGCGACTGACCGGGCAAGAGCCCCCCACCCCCCAGCCCAGCTCCTCCCCGATGCCGACAAGGACGACCCATGCCCCCTCAGGACCAGACGGTCGCCCCGGCCGCCACCCCCGCGACGCAGCCCCCGTACCTCGACCCGGCCGCCCCCCTCGACACCCGCGTCGCCGACCTCCTCTCCCGTATGACCCGGCGCGAGAAGGTCGGCCAGCTCAACCAGCGGATGTACGGCTGGGACGCCTACCGCCGCACCCCGGACGGGGACTTCGAACTCACCGACGCCCTGTACGCCGAGACCGAGCGCTTCGCCGGCCTCGGCGCCCTCTACGGCCTGATGCGCGCCGACGCCTGGTCCGGCGTCGACCACGGCCACGGTCCCGGGGCGGACGACAGCGCCGACCTCGTCGACCTGGTCCAGCGCCACGTCCTGGAGCGCAGCCGCCTCCGTATCCCCGCCCTGTTCGTCGAGGAGGTACCGCACGGCCACATGGCCCTCGACGGCACGGTCCTCCCCGTCAACCTGGCCGTCGGCGCCACCTGGGATCCTGCCCTGTACGAGCGGGCCGCCGCGCACGCCGCCGCCGAACTCCGCGCCCGTGGCGGCCACGTGGCCCTCGTGTCCGCGCTGGACATCGCGCGGGACCCGCGCTGGGGCCGTACCGAGGAGTGCTTCGGCGAGGACCCCCACCTCGCGGCCCGCCTGACCGAGGCGCTGGTCAGGGGCATGCAGGGAACGCCGGACGCGGAAGGAGGCTTCGCCGCCGACCGCGCCCCCGTCGTCCTCAAGCACTTCGCCGGCCAGGGTGCCACCGTCGGCGGCCGTAACTCCGCCGAGTCCGAACTCGGCCCCCGCGAACTGCACGAGATCCACCTTCCGGCCGCCCGCGCCGGGGTCCGCGCCGGCGCCGCCGCCGTCATGGCCGCCTACAACGAGGTCGACGGCATGCCCTGTTCCGGCAACCGCGCCCTCCTCACCGGGCTGCTCCGAGACCGCTGGGGGTTCCAGGGCCTGGTCATGGCGGACGGCCTCGCCGTGGACCGCCTCGCCCGCGTCACCGGCGACAAGGTCTCCGCCGGCGCCCTCGCCCTCGACGCCGGAATCGACCTCAGCCTCTGGGACGAGGGCTTCACCCACCTGGAGGAGGCCGTCGAACGGGGCCTGGTGAGCGAAGCCGCCCTGGACACGGCCGTCGCCCGCGTCCTGCGCCTGAAGTTCCGCCTCGGCCTGTTCGAGAACCCCTGCACGCGCCGCGCGCCGATCCCCGAGCACACCGGGCGCGCACTGAGCACCGACCTGGCCCGGGCCTGTGTCACCCTCCTCCACAACCCGACCGGCACCCTGCCCATCGGGCCATCGGTACGCCGTATCGCCGTGCTCGGCCCGCACGCCGCCACCACCGCCCACCAACTCGGCGACTACACCGCTCCGCAGCGCCCCGGCACCGGCGAGAGCGTCCTCGACGCACTGCGCCGCCTCGCCCCGCCCGGCACGGACATCCGCCACGACAGGGGCGCCGCCCTCACCGGCGCCGACCGCACCGCCGTCCCGGCCGCGATCGCCGAAGCCACGGCGGCCGACCTGGCCGTACTCGTGCTGGGCGGCAGCAGCGCCCGTACCCCCGACACGGAGTTCGACGCCAACGGGGCCGCGCGGACGGTGGTGTCCGAGATGACCTGCGGCGAGGGCGTCGACCTCGCGGGGCTGCGGCTGGGGGAGGCCCAGCACGCGCTGCTGGACGCGGTCGTCGCGACAGGGACGCCGACGGCGGTCGTCCTGATCCAGGGCCGCCCGCACGCCGTACCCCACACGGCGGGCGCGCTGCTCACCGCCTGGTACCCGGGCCCGTGGGGCGGCACCGCGATCGCCGAGGTACTGCTGGGGCTCACGGAACCCACGGGCCGGCTGCCCGTCTCGGTGCCGCGCTCGGCAGCCCAACTCCCGGTCCACTACAACCACAAGGACACCGAGTACGGCGCCTACGTGGACGAGAGCTCCGAGCCGCTCCACTCCTTCGGGCACGGGCTGTCGTACACGAGTTTCGCGTACGGCACACCCCGCCTCGCGGGGGCCGGCGTCGAGGTCGACGTCACCAACACGGGGACACGGCACGGGCGTACGGTCGTGCAGGTCTACCTTCGGCGGCTGATCACTCCAGTATGGCCGCGCACCCTCGAACTGTGTGCGTTCGAGGGTGTCGGCCTCGCGCCGGGTGAGCGCCGTACGGTCTCCCTGTCCTTCGACGTGCCGCCAGGTGTCGGTGCCGTCGAGATCCGAGTCGCCGAGTCGGCGCGAGGGGCGCTCACCGTCGTACCCCTGGTCCTGGACCTGAGAGAGCGGCCTCAGAGCTTGACGGCCCCTGAGGACACCCCCTTGTAGAACCACCGCTGGGTGATCACGAAGAGCACCAGCACCGGGATCACGGAGATCACCGAGCCTGCCATCACCATCCGCTGGTCGTAGCCGAAGGACGAGGACTGCAGACGGGCGAGGCCCAGCGTCAGAGTGAAGTGGTCCTCGGTGCGCAGCACGATCAGGGGCCAGAGGAAGTCGTCCCAGGCGCTGATGAAGGTGTTGATGGTGACGACGAGGATGGCGCCCCACGCGGACGGCAGATACAGATACCGGAACCGCTTCCACTCGCCGGCCCCGTCCAGCATCGCCGCGTCCTCGATCTCGCGCGGCACCGCGAGGAACGCGGCCCGCATGATGAGGACGTTGATGGCGGCGACGAATCCGGGCAGCCAGACGCCCGCCAGGTTGTCGAGCAGGCCCAGGTCACGGATGCTGAGGAACAGCGAGACCATGATCGACTCGAAGGGGAACATCATGGACGCCATCAGCAGCACCCAGACCAGCTTGCGGCCCTTCCAGCTCGGCTTGGAGAGCATGTAGCCGGCGAGTGTGGAGAAAACCAGCTGGCTGGTGACCGACAGGGCGACGACGGCCATGCTGTTGCGGATGTACGTCCAGACCGGGACCTGCGCGAACACCTCGCGGTAGGCGCGCAGGGTCGGGTCGCGCGGGAAGAGGGAGGCGTTCGAGCCGAACACGTCCTCGCCGACGCCCTTCAGCGACGACAGCAGCTGCCACAGCAGCGGGCCGACGGTGATACCGAGGACGAACAGCAACAGCAGGTAGCGGACGACGAGTTCGCGTGGCCGGCCGTAGTCCCGCCAGCGCGGCATCAGGCGCCGCCGCCTCTCCACCGGAGTCACGGCCGCCGCCGTCGCCTGCTCTTTCACGGCGGTCGTCATGACTCGTCCTCCTTCGTCAGGCGTTGTGCGAGCAGCGTGAGGCCCAGGGTGAGTACGAAGAGGGCGACGCTGACCGCCGAGCCGTAGCCGGCGTTGCCGGTGAGCGGGTCGAGGGCGACGTCCCGGATGTAGAACGGGAGGGTGCGGTCGGCGCCGCCGGGGCCGCCGGTCGCGCCGCCGAGCATGTAGATCTCGGTGAACACCCGCAGCGAGCCGATACCGGTGAGGGTGCCGACCAGCATCATCGAGGTGCGGACGCCGGGCATGGTGATGTGCCAGAAGCGGCGGATCGCGCCCGCGCCGTCCACGGCGGCGGCTTCGTGCAGCTCCTTCGGTACGTTCCCCAGCGCGGCCAGGTAGAAGATCATGTACCAGCCGAGGCCCTTCCACAGGGTGAGCCCCATCGCGCACAGCAGGATCAGCCAGGAGTCGGAGAGGAACGGGATCGCCGACCGGATGATGTGGGCCTTCTGCAGCCAGGTGTTGACCAGGCCCTGGTCGCTGAGGAGCCACTGCCAGCTGAGTCCGACGACCACGCTGGAGGCGAGGACCGGGGTGTAGAAGGCGGAGCGGAAGAAGCCGATGCCGGGCAGGTTCTTCTCCACCAGCACGGCCAGCATCAGCGGCAGCAGCACCATCAGCGGGACGACGATCAGCGCGTACAGCACGCTGTTGCGGGTGGCGAGCCAGAAGTCGGAGTCGCCCAGCATCCGCGTGTAGTTGTCCAGGCCCACGAACGAGGCGGCGCCGCCGAGCGGTTTGGCGTCGGTGAACGACAGCAGGAGCGTGTTCAGGAACGGGTACAGACCGAAGACGGTGATGCCGATGATCGCCGGTGACATCCACAGCCACGGCAGCCACCAGCGGCGGTACAGCGCGGCGCCGCCCGCATCGGCGGTGGGGCCCGGCCTGAGGGCCCGCAACGGGCGGCGCCGGCCGCTCGGTTCCCCGGGGCGGGGGTCGCGGGAGGAGTCCGCGACCCCCGGTCCCTCGGTGGGGGGAGAGAGGGTGGTCATACTCAGCTGCCCTGCTCGATCAGCTCGTTGGCCTTCTTCTGGGCCTCGTCCAGCGCGTCCTGGGCGCTCTTCTTGCCCTGCATGGCCAGCTGTATCTGGGCCGTGATGGCGTTCAGCTCACCGGGCGTCAGCGCGATCTCGTCGGCGGTCGAGGTCTTGCGGTCGCTCGCGACGATCTTGCGGGCCTCGGCGAACGGGTCGTCGCCCTGGACCGACTGGAAGAACGGGTCGTCGAGGGAGGCCGTGGTGGAGGGGAAGATGACGACGTTCGGATCCTTCGCCCACCCCAGCTGGTTCTCCGCGTTGGTCAGGAACTGCGCGAAGGACAGCGCGGTCGCCGCGTTCTTGCTGGTGGACGCGACACCCACGTACTGCGGGGCGCCGACGGTGTGGCCGAGGTCGTCCAGCATGAAGCGGGCGACCCCGGTCTTCTTGTAGACGCTCGGGTTGTTCTGCTGGATGAAGCGCAGGAAGTTGGGGTTCGTCGGGCCGTAGACCAGCTTGCCCTGGCCGTAGACGTTGGCCGGGTCCTGGGTGGAGGAGAGCGAGTCGCGGGGCATGCCGCCGCTCTTGTAGAGCTTCGTCATGGCCTCGACCCACTGGGCGGTCTTCGGGTCCTCGGCGAAGGTGAACTTCTTGCCGTCGGAGGAGAGGATCTTGATGTCCATCTGCTGCCAGTCGGCCGGGATGCGCAGCTGTGGGTTGGCGAGGAACGCGTAGTACTTGCCGTCCGAGGCCTCGGCCACCTTCTGGGCGTCCTCGAAGAGACCGAGCACGGTCGTCGGAGGTTTGGCCGGATCCAGGCCCGCCTTCTCCATCAGGTCGGTGTTGAAGGTCTGCACGATGCCGCCGGAGTACCAGGGGAGCACGCTGTGCACCTTGGCGCCGGAGGCGTCCGCGTACCTGCTCGACTTCCACAGGTTGGGCACGAACGGCTCGCCCGCGTCCGGCGCCTTCTTGTCCAGGTCGAGCAGATAGCCGTTCTTGGTGAGCGCGATCGCCGTGTTGACGTTGATGTTCACCACGTCCGGCAGCGTGCAGCCCTGCGCGTCCGTGACCAGGCGCTGGGTGAACGTGGCGTCGCCCGGGTCGTCGACCCACTTCACGGTGGTGTCCGGGTGGGCCTTCTCGAAGGCCTTGATGACGCCGTTGAAGTAGTCGCCGAAGTCCTTCTTCAGGTTCGTCGTCTGGAAGGTGATCGTGCCCTTGACGTCCCCGGTGAGCTTCCCGGAACCGACGTTGCCCTGGTCGACCTCGCAGCCGCCGGCGGTGGCGTCCCCGCTGTCGGAGCCGCCGCCCGACAGGCCGCAGCCGGCGGCGGTCAGGGTGAGGGCGATGACGCCCGCCACACATCCGGTCAGTCTTCTCGCGCGCATGTTGCCTCCTGCGATCAGTCAGCTGCTGGACCACGCTGCTGGATCAACCCGTTGAATCGAGCTGCCGGATCGAGCCGCTGGTTCAAATCACCAACTTGGACTCCGATTGATGAAAAGGTGGACCAGAATTCATCGGAGGTCAATGCCTAGCCGTGTTGCTTTTCGGTTCCGAGTCGTTTGCCGGCCGGGTGTTCGGGCGCCGCGTGTCAGTGACGGTGCTCGTGGTCGGGGTGCGACGGGTCGCCCGGGTGCTCGTGCCCCGGCGTGTACTCCACGTCGGCCCGGGCGCGGTCCAGCCAGTCGAAGAAGGCCTGCCGGCCCATCGCCCGCCGCAGCTCCCGCACGAGGTCGTCGTGGACCTCGTCGTACGGCAGGAAGTCCCCCGGCCCCGCCCCGCCGTACGGGTCGACGCCGCGCCGCAGCGCCTCCGCGGTGAGGAATCGGTCCGGATTGCGGTCGTAGAAGCCCCGTACGGCCTTCTCCGGCACCCGTTGCTCGGTCTCCAGCGCCGCCAGCAGGGCGCGCGCGGCGGGGGAGTGGGCGAGCGCCACCGCGATGATGCTGCCCAGGTCGGCGACCTCGGTCCCGGACACCGCGAGCGCACCCGCCGGCGACCCCTCGTCCGGCGGCGCGAGCCCCCGCGCGGCACAGGCCCGCCGCGCCAGCTCGTCCGCGACGACGACCTGCGTCGCCCACCGCCTGCGCTGCCGCTCCGCCCGCGCCTGCCCCTCCGGCCGGGCCTCCCGGTCCCGGGCGGGCACGGCGTCCAGCACGGCGTCGACCCGGGCCCGGGGGACGGGCTCACCACCGACGAGCACGGCGGGCCCGGCGGGGGCCGGGTGGCTGTGCGGCGCGGAGAGCTGTTCGCGCGCCGCGATTCCGCCCGACGTCGCGTGCCCGCCGTGTCCCGCGTGTCCGTCCGGCGCCGGGTGTCCGTGCGAGGCCACGTGTCGGTCCGGCGCCGGGTGTCCCTGCGAGGCCGTGTGCCCGTCAGGCGCGGAGTGGGCGCCCGGCCCGGCATGCCCGGCGTACGCCGAGTGCCCGTGCGGCGGGGCGTGGTCGCCCGGCTCCGCGTGGCCGCCGTGGGCAGGGGGCTCGCTCATGGCCTCACCTCCAGGACGACCGTCTCCGTATAGGCCACGCAGCCGTGCCAGCCGGCCTTCGCCATCAGCCAGTACGAGCCCGGTGGCACCGCCGATCCGTCCACCTCGACGAGGCAGTCGGTACTCTCCCCCGGGGCCAGGGCGAACCCCTGGAGGCCCGGTCCGACCCCCGCCCAGGTCCCCCAGGACGACAGCGCCCACAGCGTTCCGTTCACCGGGCCCCGGGTCGTGTTCCGCACGCTCACCGGCACCCGCACCCGTTCGCCCCGGCGCACCTCGACCCGGTCGACGCCCAGCTCCATCACGAGACCCGGCCCGGTCCGCCCGTCGGATTCGCCCTCCGCCGCCTCGCCGGGCACGTCCAGGGCGACCACGTCCTCGAACGTCTGCCCGCCGTACGCCAGCCGCGCGGCCAGCGAGTAACGGCCGGGCACCGGGTCCGGCGGCGGCGTCACGGTGACCTCGGTGAGCGAGAACCCGCCGGGGCCGAGCGCGTACGGCAGTTGGGCGGGCTCGACGCTCCAGCGGGGCGGCACTTCCAGGGCGACCGTGCCCGACACGGGCGCGTCCGTCAGCTCGGAGGAGATACGGACCGCCGCGGTGACCGGCCCGTCGGCGCTCAGCGCGGTCGGCGAGAGATACACGGCCACAGGCATGTTCCCCCGGGGCGCGGGACCGGAGTTGTGCAGCCAGTACCGGGTGTGCACGGGCTGGGCGGGTTCGTGCGCGGCGACACCGGGGTCTTCGGCGGGGCGGCCGTCCGCCGGCGAGGCGCCGGCGGTGGACCCTTCGAACCGCGAGGCGTCGGCGCGGGGCCCTGCGGACCGCGAGGCCTGAGCGGTGGTGACCGGCGAGGCCAGCACGGTGGCCACCTCGAACCCCGTCAGGTCCAGCTCCAACGCCCCGTCCGCGCCGGGGGCCAGAGCCTCACCGGGCCGTTCCAGGACGTCCGCCCGGCTGCCCCCGGCCCACGCCGACGGCCCCGCCAGCCGAGCCCGCACCGGCCGTCCGTCCACCTCGTGCGTCCGTACGACGACCCCGCGGGCCGGGTCCGCGCAGGCCGTGCCGCCCCGGGCCAGCGGCGATCCGGCCGGCTTCAGCGCGTCCAGCAGCACCCGGCCCTCGGGCTCCAGCGACAGCAGGGCCGCGGTCCTCGGCAGGCCGGGCGGAGTCCCGGCGGGCTCCCGCAGTCGTGCCGTGAGCGGATGATCCGGCTCCCGCAACCGCGCCGTCAGCGGATGGTTGAAGGCGTGCCCCACGCGCGGCCAGCCCAGGTCGCGCCAGTCGCCCTCGCCCGCGACGACCGCGTACTCGAAGGTGTGGGACCAGCGTTGGAGCTGGAAGCCGGAGCCGTCGGGGGCGGTGCGGCGGGGCGGGTCGACCCAGATGCCGGAGGGCCAGCCGGTGCAGGAGCGCATCAGCGACATATAGAGGTCGCCGGAGGAGGTGACGACGCACCCGGGGGTGCCCCGGTTGAGGATCGCGAAGCCCCGCCCGTCCCAGGCGTCGCCCGGCGGCAGCGCCTCGCCACCCCCGGCCGCGGTGGCCCGTACGGTCGCGTCGTCCAGGTCGGCGACGAGCGCGTCGACGGCCTTCGCGTCGTCCTCGGGGCGGGCGCCCGCCACCACGAGCAGCGGCAGCCGCTCCAGGTCGCGCAGGTCGGCGCCGGGCACCCACTCCTCGCGGAGCGAGGCGCGGGGCGCCACCCACACCGAGGCCAGACCGTCCTCGGCCAGTTGGCGGCGCAGTTCGCGGGCGGCGGCCGGGTCCCAGCCGAGGGCCTCGGCGACCAGGGAGTTGCGCTCCGGGCCGCCGACCGCGATGCGGATGTCGGGGAGGTTGGAGTCGACCTCCAGGTCGCCGTAACGGGGGCCGCCCGCGATGGTCGAGGTGGCCGTGACGCCCGTACGCACCAGGGCGGCGGCGAGCGGGGTGCCCAGCTCACCGGCGGAGTCCCAGTCGCTGAAGATCAGCTCGGCGACGCCGACGGACCGATGGCCGAGCAGCGCGCCGGTGTCGTCGTGGACGGCGATGCGGGCCGTGGAGCCGAGCCCGAACCAGGTGTTCGCGGGGTTGTCCAGCGTCCACGGGAACTGCTCGCTGTCCACCTCCACGAACCCGAAGCCGCGCCCGATCACCGCGTCCGCGACCTCGTGCACCGGAAGCCCGCCGCGTACGTCCGAGGGCCAGCGCACCCGGATCAGCCGGTCGGCGCCGTCGTAGCCGTCGACGGTCGTCGTCACGTCCAGCCGGTCGACGCCCGCCCAGAGCGTGAGCCGCTGGGTGTAGCGGAAAAGGCCCAGGTCGGCGCGGACGGTGATCCGCGAGCCGGCGGACGAGTGTTCGACATCGATGTCAGCCGTCACGTCCCGGCTGCGGGCGGCGGTCGTGCCGGTCGGCGTGAGGTGCCAGGGGCCCTCGCCGAAGCGCGGGTGCCTCGGGTACTCCTCCTGCACCACCAGCTCGTTGCCGATGCCCCCGGCGCGCAGCAGCTCCCGGCCGCCCTCGCCATCGCCCCCGGCTTCGGTGAGCGCGCGCAGACTGCTGACGCCTCCTCCTCGCGCGGGGTCGACGGTCACCTCGTAGAACTCGTTGCGGATCGTCGCGCCTTCACCGGCCGTCCAGCCGGTCACCGAACCCTCCGCGAGGGAGAGCGCCTTGAGGCCCATGCCGGGCACCTCCGGCACGACGACCTTCAGTTCGCCGTCCTCGGACACGGCCGGCAGCGGCAGCCCGGTGTGGTCGAGCGGGACCCGGCCGGGGTCGGCGACGGTCAGGACGTCCTTGCGCTGCCAGGTAGCGGAGTTGAAGACGACCAGGTCGGTGCCGTCGCCCGGCAGGGGCACGACCCGGTCGGCGAGCGCCTGGGTCGCGTCGGCGTGCACGGTCCCGGCGAGGTCGTACAGCTCCCGCCAGCCGGTGAGCAGGTCGATGTACACCTGGTCCGACTCGGAGCCGGTGATGGCGTCGTGGTGGGCGCCGTAGATCAGCTGCCGCCAGGCCTTGTCGAGGGCCGCGTCCGGGTAGGCGTGCCCGGTGGTGAGGGAGGCGAGGGTCGCCCAGGCCTCGGCGTCGGCGAGCAGCGCCTCGCCGTACCGCTGGGCCTGCTTGGTGTCGATGTAGGAGACGTCCTTGCCGGTGTAGACCGGGTTCATGTCCCGGGTCTGCGGGGACGCCGTGCGCCCCTCCCGCTCCAGCTCGGCCCGTACCGCGGCGAAGAAGTCCCGGGGGATGCCGCTGATGAACCGGGGCCAGACGTACCGCTCGTTCCAGTCGCGGTGGATACCCATCACCCAGCGGCACGGCGGGGCGTAGTCGCCGCCGACCGGCAGCAGGACGTTGCGGGTGAGCGCGACCTTCTTCAGCCCCCGGAAGAGCTTGAGCGCGGCGGCCTCCGCCTCGGGCAGGGTGGGCGCGTTGTCGATGGCCCAGCCGGCGCCGTAGTGGTTGACCATGTACGCGGTCAGCAGGCCGCGCCCGCTGGGGGCGATCCAGCTGAACTCGGCCGGGAACTGCATGCGTTGCGGGTCGCGCGGCTCCTCGCCGAACACCGACAGGGTCGGCCCCCACTGGTGGAACGGGCCGCGCGCCCACGAACTCGACGTGACCCCCGCGTCCGCCATCAGCCCCGGGAACTGCGGGTCGTGCCCGAACGCGTCCAGCTGCCAGGCCGTCTCCGGTGCGGCCCCCATGATCCCGCGCTGGAAGCCGTCGCCGTACAGCGCGTTGCGTATCGTCGCCTCGGCGCCGGTGAGGTTGGTGTTGGGCTCGTTGTAGGTGCCGCCCATGATCTCGACCCGGCCGGTGCGGATCAGCTGCCGCAGGAAGGACCGCTCCTCGGGGAAGGCGTCCCAGTAGGGCTTGAGATAGTCGACCTCGGCGAGCACGAAGGTGTACGCCGGGTCGCGCCGGGCCAGATCACAGTGGGCCCGCACCAGGCTCATCCCGCTCTGCCCGCGCGAGTCGAAGGTCCGGGCGGGCAGCCCCGTGACGGCCGGGTCGTCGGCGACGTCCCAGGTCTCGGTGTAGGCGGCCTGCGTGTTCCACCAGACGGGGTCGTAGTGGAAGTGGCTGACCATGAACATGGTCCAGCCGGGCTCGGCGGCCGTGAACTCGGCGCTGTGCCGGGCCACTTGGTCCCCGTCGACGGCCGTGACGGTGATCTCGCGGCGGTCGCCGGGGGCGAGACCGTCGACGGCCACGGGTATCTCGGCGCGTACGGTCCCGTCCTCGCCGACGGTGACGGCGGTCTCCCGGACGCCGCGCACGTCCGAGCCCTCGGCACTCAGCCGGACCGGACGGCCCGGGTCGTGCTCGACCTCGACGGCGACCACCTGGTGCGGCTGGTCCTCCGTCCCGACGAAAAGCTCGGTCGACTCGACAGAGATGACGCGCATGAGGCTCCTACGAGTGCTCGGCGGAGCCCCATCCTGGCAGCGTGGGGTGGTTCAATCAACCATTCAATGGAATGTTGGTTGATTCATCCATGCATAGTCGGCCGGTCCGGCGGCCGATGTCCCGCCCGGTCAGCGAGGACGCCGGGACTTCACCGCGTGTGCCCCCGCGATGTGGTCGGTCAATGCCAGGGAGGCGCTCGCCCGCTGGTAGGAGAGCTGGCCGACGCGGACGTACAGACAGTCGATGAGCATCAGCACGGAGTGGCGGGCGCCGATGCTGCCGGTGCGGAAGCTGGTCTCCGAGGAGGAGGAGATCAGCCGGATGTCGGCGGCGCGGGCCAGCGGTGAGCGCGGGTCGGCGGTGAGCGCGACGGTGGTGGCGCCGCGCTCCTTGGCCAGCTCGAACGGCTCGATCGTCTCCCGGGTGGCGCCGGAGTGGGAGATGCCGATCGCCACATCCGCCGGGGTGAGCAGGGCGGCCGAGGTGGTCGCCGCGTGCACCTCGGTCCAGCCGCGCACCGCGCAGCCGATGCGGAACAGCCGGGTCTCCGTCTCCTGCGCGACCGCGCCGCTGCCGCCGACGCCGTACACGTCGACGCGCCGGGCGCGGGCCACGGCCTGGGCCGCGCGCTCGACCGAGTCCAGGTCGATCCGGTCGATGGTCTGCTGGACGGCCCGGAGATCGGCGGTGCCGACGACCTGGACGACCCGCTCCAGGCTGTCGTCGGGGGAGATGTCCGGGCCGATCTCCGCACTGCCCCACTCGGAGGACTCGCCCCGGCCCCGCTCCTGGGCCAGCTCGATCAGCAGATGCTGGTACGAGTCGAGGCCGATGGCCCGGCAGAACCGGGTGACGGTGGCCTGGGAGGTGCCGGTGCGGCGGCCCAGCTCCGCGGCCGAGCAGTGGGTGACGGCGGCGGGATCCTCCAGGATCAGCTCGCCGACCTTCCGCAGGGAGCCGGCCAGCCGGGGCAACTCGGTGCGGATCAGGGTGGTGACATCGGTCGAGGGCATGAAGAGAAGGTACCAGCCACCCGTTGAGGCAGCGGCTGAATACCAGGACCGGCCTTTGCGCCCGCACTCGGGGGTGAACTGCGCCATTGCCCTCGATGCCGAGCGTGTGATTCAGTGATTCACTGATAGGTGAGTATGGGGTGGTTCAATCCACCAGTGGGGAGTCTCAGGTGTCCGTCGAGTCCGCCAATGAGTCCGTGACCGAGCCGGTGAGCGCCGACCGCTTCGCGCGCGAGGGCCTGGCCGTCCTGAACCGCCTCACCGAGTCCGCGCGCGCCGACGTGAGCGCCGCCGCCGCGCTGATCGCCGACTGCGTCCGCGAGGACGGCGTCGTCCAGGCCTTCGGCACCGGCCACTCCCAGGCCATGGTCCTCGAACTCGCCGGCCGCGCCGGCGGCTTCGTGCCCACGAACCGGATCCAGATGGCCGACCTCGTTCTCTTCGGCGGCGACCACCCCCGTGGCCTCGACGACCCGCTCCTCGAACGCGAGCCCGGCGTAGCGGTCCGCCTCTACGAGCTGGCCGGCCCCCGCCCCCAGGACCTCTTCGTCGTCATCTCCAACTCCGGCGTCAACAACGTCATCGTCGAGATGGCCCTGCACGCCAAGGAGCGCGGCCACCGCCTCCTCGCCCTCACCTCCCTCGCCCACACCAACTCCGTGCCCGCCACCCACCCCAGCGGCAAGAAGCTCGCCGACCTCGCCGACGTCGTCCTCGACAACGCGGCCCCGCGCGGCGACGCCCTGCTGGAGCTGCCGACCGGCGGCGCGGTCTGCGCCCTCTCCACCCTGACCGGCGTCATGCTCGTCCAGATGACGGTCGCCGAGGCGGCCGCCCAGCTCCTCGCCTCCGGCGACCGCCCCCCGGTCTACGTCTCCGCCAACGTGCCCGGCGGCTTCGAGGGCAACCTGGAGCTGGAGAAGCGGTACGCCGGACGGATCCGGCGTACCGCCACCTGATCACCCCCGGTTGCCTAGGACACCGGTACGGGCGTCAGCGCCACCGCCAGCGGATAGGCGCCGGTCGTCAGAGGGGCCCCGGCGGTGCCGGACGCGGTGTCGACCGGCACCAGCCTGTTTCCGTCCGCCGTGGTGACGTACACCGTGGCGCCGTTCCAGTCGGGCGCCACGTCGAAGGCCGACCTGCCGACCGTGACCGTCTTGCCCGGGGCGCCGGTCACCGTGTCGACCGGTGTGACGGTGTCCCCCGTGCTCGGGCTGACCCACAGGGTCCGGCCGTCCGGGGAGACGGTCAGGCCGTAGGCCTGACCGGAGACGAGGAACGTCGGACCGGTGTCATCGCTCGCCGTGTCGATCGGCGTCACCGTCGAACCACCGGAGTTGGACACGTACACCGTCTTCCCGTCCGGGGCGGCGACGACGTTGAACGGGCGAGGGCCGACGGGAATCGCCGCCCCCGCCCTCCGGGTGCCGAGGTCGACCGGCGTGACGGTGTTGTCGTGGATGTTCGCCACGTACAGCGTTCCGCCGTCCGGGGTGACCGCCATGTTCTCCGGCCCCGCTCCGACCGGGACGGGGGTGCCCGCCGTGCCGTCGGCGAGGTCCACGGGCTGGACCGTGCCGTCGGTGTAGTTGGCCACCCAGAGCGTGCCGCCGTCGGGCGTGAGCGCGAGCCCGGCCGGCACACGGCCCACCCCGACCGAGTCGATGACCTTCCCGCTCGCCACATCGATGACACTGACCGAGTTCGACCCCTGGTTGGCCGCGTACGCGGTACGCCCGTCGGTGCTCAGAATCACCTCGCCGGGGTTGGCGCCCACCTTGATCTCGGTACTCGTACCGGAGGCGAGGTCCACCGAACTGACCGACGCGCCACTGAAGTTGGCGGTCAGCGCCCTCGGTGTTCCCGTGCCGTCGGTCACCTGGACGGGCAGCGCCCGTGTGAGCACACCGGAACCGCCCGACACGACGACCGAGCGAACCCCCGCCGAGGCGCCCTCGGCTGCCGTGAAGGTGACGGTGGCGGAGGCGCTGCCGCCCGCCGGGACGCTGACCGTGCCGCTGTCCGGGGACGCGGTGACCCCGGCGGGCACGGTGAGTTTCCAGTCGACGGACCGTGCCGCGGCGGACCGGTCGTCGGCCAGGGTGAGGGTGACCGTGGCGCTCGCGCCGGGCCTCAGGGAGAGCGAGCCGGGCGAGAAGGCCGGGTCGACGCCGGGGTCCGGGGCGTGCTGGAGCATCGCCGTGTACAGGAACTGGTCCATCACTCCCGGCGAAACCTGCTGCGGGACCGCGTCCAGCGCCCTGCGCTCGCTCCGCAGCCGGTTCCAGTACGTCGACACGGCCTCGGCGTCACCCCGCTTGCCGGCCAACAACAGATCCACGGCGGTCAGTCCGGCGCTGCCGTACGAGCCGAGCTTGTCGAGCCAGGGTGAAGTCTCCGCCAGAAAGCCGGGGTTGGCGAGATGGGCGCGCAACTTCGCGGGTGTGGCGGCCATGTCGGTGAAGTAGGACCGCAGCGCGGCCGCCGCCCGGTCGAGGCCCTTGTCCTCGTCGTACGCCGTGCGGAAGGCGGCGATGAGCTTGGTCAGCGTGGGGGACTCGGTCGCGTCGAGCTGTGAGGAGTAGCTGTTCTCGGCGAAGATCCGCAGCCATTTCGCGGCCTTCGGCTCTCCGGATCCCGCTTTCCCGGTCGGTGCCGAGCCCGCCAGATCCCGGACCGACGCGAGGAAGGCGGCCCGGGGGTCGTAGGAGTCCGGGTTCCAGAGATAGACCGCCGAGGTGAAGAGCGCGAGCTTGCTCGCCTCGGCCTGGACCATCGGGTTGGCGGTGACGCCGACGGACTCACGGGCCACGCCGGGCTCCCGGCCCGTGTAGGGCCCGAGCAGGAGACGGCTGGTGACGTAGTCGTTGACCGGGTAGTTGTCCCAGACCAGGATCGGATGCCCGTAGACCTCGCGGGCCTGCCGCACCTGCGCGGCGGTGACGGTCGGCGCGATCACGCCGACGCCGGTCCACTCGACGACGACGTCCGGGTCCAACTGCTCGCGCAGCGCCTTCTTGTACGGGGTGTCCGCGAGGTCGGAGTACTCGGTGGGGACCATCTCCAGCGGATCGAGACCGGTGCGGCCGGCGGAGAACTCCTCCCACACCCGGTTCAGCAGATGCGCCTGGGCGGCACCGGCGGCCCCGCCCCCGCTGCCGAACCTCTCCTCGTCCGCCGCGCAGTTCCACTTCGTGTAGCTGATGTCGTCCAGCGGGATCGCGAAGGAGCGCACGCCGATGTCGTACAGCGAGGCGAACTTGCGGACCAGCGCGGTGATGTCGCTGTCGGAGGAGTAGCAGACCGACAGGCCGGGGGAGAGGGCGTAGGTGAAGCGGACGTGATGGGCGGCGGCCCGGTCGACTAGCTCGCGCAACCGGTCCAGCTGGGCGGCCGGGTACTCGTCGCGCCAGCGTTCCCGGAGATAGGGATCGTCCTTGGGGGAGTAGACGTACACGTTCTGCTTGGTGCGGCCGTAGAAGTCGAGTTGGCTCAGCCGCTCTGCGTGGGTCCACGGGGTGCCGTAGAAGCCCTCGATGACGCCGCGCAGTTTTGCCGTGGGCCAGTCGCGGACCGTCACCTCGGGCAGGCGCTCGCCGGTGAGGAGTTGGCGGAGGGTCTGGGCGGCGTAGAACGTGCCGGTGGTGTCGATGCCGGAGAGGGCGAGCAGGGCACGCCCGGCGTGACGGCCGGAGGCCAGGACGTATCCCTCCGCGGGCAGCCCGGCCGGGGACTTGACGCCCAGCCGCTGCAACGCGCCCTTGGTGGCCGGGTTTTCGCCGGGCCCGCCGACGAAGACGGTGAGTCCGGCGGCGGGCGGACGCTTTCCGGCCGGCACGGTGACGATCCGGTCGGCCCCGGCCGCCCGCAGCGCGGCCTCGACGACCCGTCGGGCGGCGGGGTCGGTGTCCGGCCCCACGACCTCCACCACCCGGTCGGGAACGGCGAGTTGACGCCCGTCTCCCTCGATGTGCCGGGGCGTCGGCCACACCTCGGGGACCGCCGGGCTCTTCGGCGCCGACGGAGCGGACGGAGCGGCGGCGGCCGACGGTAGTGAAGGCAGGCTCAGGCTCAGGGCCAGGAGCAGGGCCCAGCGCAGACGCCGGGGTCTGCGGGGTCTGCGGGGTGTGGGGGGTCTGTGGGGGTGCTCGGGGCGCGGGAGGAGAGAGGTGATTGAAGCCATCGAAAGAGGCTAAGGCTGCTGAATCAACCATTCAATAGGGCGGGGTGTGGCGGCGTGAGGGGGCGCCCGAAACGGTGGCCTTGACGCTGCCGCGGGTCGACGGCCGGCCTCGGGTGCTGTTCGAGGCGGGAGAGCCTACGGCGCTCGACTGGGACGAGCCGGGTCACGTACTGCGGGTGGGACTGCCGGCGGAAGGGTCCGCAGCGCTGATCGTCTTCGACGCGACCGCCTGACCACATGCCAACGGCCCTGTCGCCGCGGCGACAGGGCCGTTGCTCGGTCGTTCAGCGCCGGCGCAGCACCACGGTCGTGCCGGGCTTCACGCGCAACTCCGCGTTCCCGCCCACCTTCGCGCCGGTCACCAGGTTCGTCGACGCGCCGAACCCCTTCGTGGTGAGGGTGTAGCCGCGGTCGTCGGTGGTGTTCATGGCGATCAGGTACGGGCCGTACTCGCACCGGTAGAAGGCGGCGCGTCCGGCGTACGGGGTCTCGATGCCCACCGCGCGCTCCGGCATGTCGTCGGGAGCCTTGGCCAGCGGCAGCACCTGTCCCGCGAACGCCTGCTGGAGGGTGTCGCCGGGCGGGTCGAAACCGCCGTCCGGGATGTCGAGGTCGCCGACCGCGAACTCCCAGTTGACCCAGTCGGGTTCGGCGAAGGCGCGCCCGTCCGCGATGTACTTCACGTCCTGCCAGACCGTGGCCGAACGCTCCACGCCCGCCGCGCTGATGTGGTGGACACGGGCGAGCCGGTTGACGCCCCAGCGGGCCCGCCAG
Organism: Streptomyces sp. NPDC057474; assembly: GCF_042802555.1. NCBI lineage: Bacteria > Bacillati > Actinomycetota > Actinomycetes > Kitasatosporales > Streptomycetaceae > Streptomyces > Streptomyces sp. NPDC057474. Next base: position 143,359 of record NZ_JBHVDX010000001.1, read on the forward strand.
TACAGGGACGCGTAGAGGATCTCGTCGCCGTGCTTGACCGCGAGCAGGCCGTTCTCCTCGTCGGAGAAGACGAAATCCGGCGCCCCGGGGGTCATGGGGAGCTTCGCACCGCTGCCGGTCGCTCCGCTGATGTACGCGTAGTCGTCGGCCGCGGTCACCAGGTTGAGGTTGGTGCGGGCGGAGACCGTCATCGCGTGGGAGTCCTGGAGGGACTGGAACGCCTGGCCGTCGGCGATGGACTGCCGCGCGTACGAGGTGAGGTCCGGGTCCTTGATCAGCGCGGCCAGCTTCAGGGCGTGGCCGTCCCACTTGGTGTCCTCGTCGTAGGCGACCTTGCCCGGGTACTCGGTGTCACGCCAACCGACCACGGTCTCCAGGCGCATCGCCCGGTAGCCCTCGCGGTCCAGGGACGGGTGACGGAAGACCATACGCGCCTTGGCCATCTTGATCAGGTGGTCGCGAAGCGTGCCGTCCTCGACGCCGCCGATGCCCGTCACCGCGTCGTACACCAGCGACAGCCACTCCTGCAGCTCGCCGTAACTGCCCGCGTAGCCCAGCTCCTTGGAGATGCCCTTCCTCGTGACCTGGTGGTACGAGCCGCCGAGGGGCTTGGCCGGGGTGCCGTTCTCGTCCTCCGGGCCGAGCCAGGGGAGCAGGCCGACGGACTGGTAGATGTGGTCGCGGGCCTTCCTCTCGCCCCAGGCCTCGTCCGAGCCGAGCAGGCTCAGGCCCCGGTCGGCGAGGTAGAGGCCGATGGCGCAGATGATGGCCTGGTTGGTGTACTGCGGGATGCGCTGCCGCCAGTACTCGCGGCTGTCGAGGAGCATCTTCGCCCAGGCGTCCCGGCGTACGACGGGCGTGTACGACGAGCCGTCCGGCTCGGCCATGGTCAGGTCGTCGAACCAGGCGGTGCCCGCGCCCGACAGCCGGACGCCGATCGTGACCCGGGTGGCCGTGGCGGGCGTGGCGAGGGAGGCCGTCACCCGCTCCCAGTCGTGGGTGCCTGCCGAGGCGTAGACCTTGTTGTCCGTGCCGACCACGGTGCCGTTCGCGTCGTGGAAGAGGATGTAGAGGTAGGCGCTGTCGGTGCCGACGCCGTCGGTCCTGATCCAGGCGCCGTACGTGTACGTGCCCTGGTCGACCGGGATCTTCGCCGAGGTGCTGTAGCCGACGGTGCCGGCGCCGGGGATCGTCACCTTCGCGGCGGCGTGGCCGGTGCGGTGCACGGTGGTGTCGCGGGAGGCGGTGCCGCTGCCGGACCAGGTGGACGACTTCCAGCCGGTCATGCCGAACTCGAAGCCCGGGTTGGTGAGTCCGTACGGCGAACCGAGGACCGGCTCGTCGAGCAGCGGTTCCAGGACGTCCGCGAGCGCCAGCATGACCAGACCGGACCGGCCCAGACCCATCCACTGCTGGCTGGAGCCGGTCATCACGGTGGGGTCGGCGAGGTACTTCCAATAGACGCCGTCCAGACTCCGGGCGATCTGCGGCGGCACGGCGATGTTCCCGTACGCGGCCGTCGACGGCATGCCGTAGGCGCGGGCCAAGAACTCCAGGTACCACAGGTCGAGTTGGGCGCTGGTGCGGGACGCCTCGGACGCGGCCCTGGCGAGGATGCGGTCGTTGATCGTGTCGATGATCGCGGTGCCGGGGGAGGTGCGGGTGGCCGCGGACGGCAGGGTGCCGGTGAGGTCGTCGTGGGCCGGGTCGAAGTAGGGCGCGTCGTGGGTGTAGAGGCGGTAGATCGTGCGGCTCGGGCCCGCCATCGCCTTGTAGTAGGCGTCGGCCGTCGCCGCGTACCCGGCGATCCGTCCCATGGACCGGATCTCCAGGGAGACCGACCGCTTGCCCTCGGTGAGGTCGGGGGGCAGCGGCAGCGTGTGGAAGAAGAACCGCTCCGGGGAGCGAGGGTCCTCGCTCGCGATGTCCAAGGGGTCGACGGCGCCCAGGTGGTAGTGGCCCACCTGCTTGCCCTCGGCGAACAGCTGGAGCCGGCCGAGTTCGGCGCCGTTCTCCGAGCCCCACAGTTTGACCGTGACATAGGTGGCACCCGTGGGCTTGCAGGCCATGCGGGCCGAGAGGCCGCCGCCCCAGAAGCCCGCGGTCTCCGGGGCGTTGAGTACCCGTGCGGCCTGGCCGAGGCCACCGGTCACGACGCCGGAGAGGGCGGCGGTCAGGCCGTGCGCGCTCTCCGACGCGCTGTCGCCGAAGACGAGCGTGTCGAGGGCGCAGGAGACTGACTCCGCGGTGGCGGTCGTGGCGGTCGTGGCGGTCGTGGCGGTCGTGACGGTCGTGGCATCGGCTGCTCGGGCGGTGCCGCCCTGCCACAGCCAACCCGCCGCCACGGTGCCGGCGGCCGTCTTGAGAAGGGATCTGCGCTGAAGGGCTTCGGCCACGGCGGGACGGTCCTTTCGAGTTGGGTAAACGTATTCCACGCTAATGAGAGCGCTTGCGGGCGGTCAATGGTCGTGAAGGTCTCAACTTTCGACTCGCAGGAAGCCTGGGAGGTCTTGCTCCGCGACGGTTCGGGGCGCATCCTGGAATGGATTCAGTAATCGTTTACTGCCGTCGCCCCCTGTCGTGGCACACCCCGCTCGCTCCGACGCGAGAAACCTTCATAAAGTACTTTTCGGACGTTGTTCCCCCTGCCCCCTTCCCCCTGCCCCCTCGATGTGGTGTCGACTTCGAACGGTGAGTGGTGAGTACGGATGAGCGCGAATCCCGCCGATACCCCGCCTTCCGGCCCGACCTCCGGTGCCGGCAACGGGCCCGCTGTCTCCCGTCGGGAGTTCGACGCGGTCTTCGAGGCGGTCCGTACGTGGGGGCACTGGGACCTGGCCGATCGCGGGGCCTGGAACCGTGTGGCCGCGGATCATGTGCGGCGGGCCGTGGGCGGTGTGCGGTCGGGGGTCGTCGTCCCGATGGCGCTGCCGTGGAACACCCGGCCGGGCCCGGACAACCGGAAGCCCGCCCTGCATCACATGACCGATCTCGGGGACGTGGAGAGCCCGGAGCCCACGACCCACAAGGACTTCGTCGGCGCCGACTACCACGGCAAGGGCGTCACGCATCTCGACGCCCTGAGCCACATCGCCTACCAGGGGCTGCTCTACGACGGCCGGCCGGCCCGCGAGGCCGTAGGTGCCGCGGGTGCCCGGTTCGGCGCGGTGTCGGCGCTCGGACCCCTCGTCACGAGGGGGGTGCTCCTCGACCTCCCCGCCGTCCTCGGTGTCCCCTGGCTGGAGCCGGGGCGGGCGGTGCGCGCCGGGGACGTCGTCGCCGCGGAGAAGGCGCTCGGCGTGACGATCGGCGAGGGCGACGCGGTACTGCTGCGCTCCGGACACGGGCGTCGCCGCAAGGAACTCGGCGCCTGGGACCCCGACGCGGCGAGCGCGGGGTTCCACGTGGATGCCGTACCCCTCCTGGCCGAACGGGGCATCGCGCTGCTCGGCGGAGACGGCGACAGCGATGTGCGGCCCTCGCCCGTGGAGGGCGTGCACTCACCGGTGCACGCCCTGGCGGTGGCCGCGATGGGGGTGCCCCTGCTGGACAACCTCGACCTGGAAGCGCTCGCCGACGCGACCGCCGGGGCGGGGCGGTACGAGTTCCTGCTTGTCGTGGCCCCGCTGAACATCCCGGGCGGCACGGGCTCGCCCGTCAATCCGGTCGCGGTGCTGTGACACCGGGCCCGACCGGTCCGTCCATCGGCCCTGACCGGGTGAACCCACCCCGAACGGTTGTCGCGTGTGAGGAAACCCGCGAACCGTGACTCGTGTTGCTGATGCCCGTATCCTCGTCAATGCCAGATATTTCCGATAAGCGGATGTCCAGGGCGCGAGTGAGGCCAGCGTGGTGCGGTCCGACGGCGAGCCGGTACTCACGGGACGTGCGACAGACGGCACGGGCCCCACCGTTTTCCGTGAGCGGTTTCTGCAGGGAGAGTCGCTGGAGACGGGCGTGCGTACGTCGATCCTGAGCTCCTGGCAGCGGTGCCGTTCCCTGGGGCTCTCGCCGGACCGCTCCGACCTCCCTTTCCAGGGCGACTTCGACCGGAACGACCGGGTCGCCCGCGCGGCCGTGCCGGTGCTGGACCGGCTGGAGTCCAGGTTCGCAGGCAGCTCGATGAACATCTCCGTCGCCGACGCGAACGGCACGGTGCTCCTGCGCCGCTTCGGAGAGGCGTCGCTGGCCAGAGGGCTCCCGGACATCCAGACCGTCCCGGGGTTCGTGTTCGCCGAGCGGTTCGCCGGCACCAACGGCATCGGTCTCGCCCTGGCGGAGCGGCGGCTGATCCGGGTCTACGGTGCCGAGCACTTCGCCGAACGCTCCCAGGCCAGCGCCTGCCGCGCGCTTCCCGTGCGCGATCCGCTCAGCGGCCGTATCGAAGGTGTCCTGTGCTTCGGATATCCGCGCGGCTTCGAGAATCCGGCGCTGTCCACGGTGATACGCAAGGCGGCCGCGGCCATCGAGCGGCGGTTGCTGGGGCAGAGCTCCGCGCGTGAGCGCTCCCTGCTGCAGGCGTACCTGGACGCCGGGGTCGAGGCCGGCGCGGGCCCGCACCACAGCGTCGGGGTCGACGAACTGGCCCTCGGGCTGCGCCCCGTCGACCGGGCGACCCTCCTGGAGAAGGCCGCCGAGCTGATCTCCCGCGCGCAGCGGGCCGCCGTCGAGGTCCCCCTGGCGGACGGCCGACGGGTCACGCTCGTGAGCCGCGCGATGACCAGTGCCTCCGGGGTGGAGGGCATCGCCGTCGAGGCCGTCGTTCCCGGCCGTCCAGGGCACGGGCCCCTCGCCGCCGCCCGCCTGGTCGAGCCGGTGCTGAGCCTCCCCGTCGAGGCCGCGGAACGCATCGCGCCCATCGACACCGCGGTCGTCCGGCCCTTCCGGAGCACCCCCCTGGCCGCAACGCCCGGCCCGCTCTCCGCCGTCCCGGCCCCCGGTCACCTGCGCGACGCCGCACCACCCGGCAGGATCACCGCGGGCGTCGACGGCGTCACGACCGACGGCCTCAGCGCCGGTGCCCAGCCCACCGCCGAAAGCCTCCTGCCCGCTGCCGACGGCGTCCCGTCCGCTGCCGAAAGCCTCCTGCCCGCTGCCGACGACGTCCCGTCCGCTGCCGACGGCGACCCGTCCACCGCCGACGGCCCGCCCGGCGGCGGTCCCGGCTCCCCGGCTCCCGAAAGAGGTCTCCTGATGGTGGGGGAGCCCCACGTCGGCGCCTACGCCCTGGCCGCGCGCCGCCGTCTGGAGCTGCTGTCCGAGGCCAGCGCCCGTATCGGAACCACCCTGGACGTGCGCCGCACCGCCCAGGAACTCGCCGAGACGGCGGTCCCTCGCCTCGCCGACTTCGTCACCATCGACCTCGCCGAGCCCGTGCTGCGCGGCGAGGAGGCCGCGGACCCCCGCAGCGACCTGCGCCGCACGGTGGTCCACGGCCTCCGCGACGACCTCCCCTTCAGCCCGGTCGGCAAGCAGGTCGACTACGGCCCTACCGTCCCGCAGCTGCGCTGTCTGACCAGCGGGGAGGCGGTGCTGGAACCGGACCTGAAGGCGGCCGCGGGCTGGCTCGCGCAGGACCCCGAGCACACCGACCGGCTGCTGAGCCACGTCCACTCCCTCATCGCGGTGCCCCTGGTCGCCCGCGGCGTCGTCCTGGGCGTCGCCGCCTTCTACCGCGCGCAGGACCCCGCCCCCTTCGGGGACGACGACCGTTCGCTGGCCCAGGAGCTCGCCACCCGCGCCGCCCTGTCCATCGACAACGCCCGGCGCTACACCCGCGAACGCACCATGGTCCTGGCCCTGCAGCGCAGCCTGCTGCCGCAAGGGCTCCCCGACCAGGACACCGTCGAGGTCGCCCATCGCTACCTGCCCGCCGAATCCGACGTCGGCGGCGACTGGTATGACGTCATCCCGCTCTCCGGAACCCGTATCGGCCTCTTCGTCGGCGACGTCGTCGGCCACGGCATGCTCTCCGCCGCGACCATGGGGCGCGTGCGCACGGCCGCCCGCAGCTTCGCCGAACTCGACTTCCCGCCGGACGAGGTCCTCACCCACCTCGACAACCTCGTGGGACGACTGGACCGGGAGGACCCCGTCTCCGACGGCGGCGGCATCATCGGCGCGACCTGTCTTTACGCCGTGTACGACCCGACGTCGCAGCAGTGCACCCTGGCCCGCGCCGGCCACCCGCCGCCCGCCCTGGTCCAGCCCGACGGCACCGTGTCGTTCCCCGAACTGCCCGCCGGACCTCCCCTCGGCCTCGGAGGGCTGCCCTTCGAAGCCGTCGAGCTCCATCTGCCCGAGGGCAGCCAGCTGGTCCTCTACACCGACGGACTCATCGAGGACCGCAACCGCGATGTCGACGTGGTCCTCGACCAGTTGCGCGGCGCCCTGGCCCACCCCGGGCGCACCCCGGAGGAGACCTGCCGGGTGGTTCTGGACACCGTGGCACCCGCCCACCCGGGCGACGACATCGCCCTGCTCGTCGCCCGCACCCACGCCTTCGACCCGCGGCGGATCGCCACCTGGGAGCTGCCCGCCGACCCGGCCCGCGTCAGCGAGGTCCGCTCCGCCGCCCTCCGGCAGCTGGCCGACTGGGGGCTCGACGAGGCCGCGTTCGCCGCCGAACTGATGCTCAGCGAACTGGTCACCAACGCCATCCGCCACGGCGCCGGGCCCATCCGGGTACGGCTGCTCCGCGACCGCTCCCTGATCTGCGAGGTCTCCGACACCAGCAGCACCGCCCCGCATCTGCGTCGGGCGGCCACCACCGACGAGGGCGGCCGCGGCCTGTTCCTCGTCGCGCAGCTGTCCCAGAGCTGGGGTACGCGCTACACCCCGGAGGGAAAGGTCATCTGGGCCGAATGCGGGCTCGACGACGGCTGACGGGATCGACGCCCGGGCTGCGCACTGACCCGTTGGGGTCACAGAGGGTGGCTAAATGCCGCAAATAAAGTGATATAAGCAGTTAGTATCGCTGCCGCAAGTCGAAGTCGGGAAGAACTCGCCAGGCCGACCCCCGGAGCTGTCCGTGCACGACGCTCACGACACCTCTGCGCAGCCGGCCCCGCCCAGCGGGCCGGAACCGCTGGTCCGTGTCCGCGGCCTCACCAAACGATTCGGCGGAACCCTCGCACTGGCCGGTGTCGACCTCGACGTCCACGTCGGCAGCGTTCTCGCGCTGCTCGGCCCCAACGGAGCCGGGAAATCCACCCTCATCAAGATCCTCGCCGGCGTCGACCACGCCGACTCGGGCCGGATCACCGTGGACGGACACCCGCTCGGAAGCCACGCCACCTCCCACCACATGTCCTTCATCCACCAGGACCTCGGTCTCGTGGAGTGGATGACGGTCGCCGAGAACATCGCCCTGAACACCGGGTACGCGCGACGCGCAGGACTGATCTCCTGGCGGCGCACCCGGGACCGCTGCACCGAGGCCCTGGGGCTCGTCGGCGGACACCTCGACCCCGACGCGCCGATCGCCCACCTCGCCCCCGCCGAGCGGTCCCTGGTCGCCATCGCCCGCGCCCTGGCCACCCGGGCGAGGCTCATCGTCCTCGACGAACCGACCGCCCGCCTCCCCGCCGCGGACTGTGCCCGCCTCTTCCGCGTCCTGCACACCCTGCGCGACCGGGGCCACGGCATCCTCTACGTCAGCCACCGCCTCGACGAGGTCTACGAGGTCGCCGACACCTTCGCCGTCCTGCGCGACGGCCGCCTCGTCAGCCACGGTTCGACGGCGGGCCACAGCCCCGTCCGCCTGGTGCGCGACATCACCGGCGAGGAACCGGCCGGCCACCGCCCCGCCACGACACAGGCCGGCGGCCCGGCGGTCCTGGCCCTCGACGGCGTACGGACCTCCGGCGCGGGACCGGTCGACCTGGAACTGCGCGCCGGAGAGGCCCTCGGCCTGGTCGGTCTCTCGGGCGCCGGACACATGGACCTCGGCCGGGCCCTCGCCGGTGCCCGGCCCCTCCTCGGAGGACGGGTCCTGCTCGACGGCGGCCCGTACCGCCCCCGTACGGTCGCCGACGCCGTCGGACGCGGTGTCGCCTTCGTACCCGGAGACCGGCAGCGGGAGGGCTGCCTCGCCGAACTGACCGTACGGGAGAACCTCCTGGCCAACCCCCGCGCCGGAGGCGGGCCGAGGCCGCGCTGGATCGGCCCCCGCCGTGAACGCGCCGCGGCCGCCGCCCTGATCGAACGGTTCTCCGTGCGGCCCCGCGACAGCGAGGCGGCCATCGCCACCCTGTCCGGCGGAAACCAGCAGAAGGTCATGATCGGCCGCTGGCTCAGGACCGGTCTGCGCCTGCTGATCCTGGAGGAGCCGACGGCGAGCGTGGACGTCGGTGCCAAGGCGGCCATCCACCGCCTGCTCGACGAGGCGCTGGCCGGCGGCCTCGCGGTCCTCCTCCTCTCCACCGACTTCGAGGAGATCGCGGGCGTGTGCGGGCGCGCCCTGGTCTTCGTCCGCGGAGCCGTGACGGCCGAGCTGAGTGGTCCGGCCCTCACGGTCGCGGGCCTGACCCGGGCGGCCTCGGCCATGCCCCCCTCCGGCACCACGACGAACCCGTGACCGCCCCGCCCACCCCGTCCGCACCGCGCCCGCGCCCGAGTCGACCGCGCCCGCCGAGCCGGCCCGGCCTCCTCGGCGGGCGCGGCGGACACTTCATCGGCGCCTACGGCCTCCTCGTCCTCACCGCCCTGCTCGTCCTGATCTTCTCCCTGACCCTGCCGCGCACCTTCCCCACACTGGACACCGTCGACTCGATCCTCTCCACCCAGTCGATCCCGGCCGTCCTCGCGCTCGCCGCCATGATCCCCATCGTGACCGGCGCGTTCGACCTCTCCATCGGCTACGGCCTCGGCCTCGCGCACGTCATGGTGCTGTACCTCGTCGTCGACGCCGGCTGGCCCTGGCCGCTCGCCTGTCTCGCCGTGATCGTCGGAGGGACGGTCGTGGGCGTCCTCAACGGCGTCATCGTCGAGTTCGGCCGGATCGACTCCTTCATCGCCACCCTCGGGACCGGCAGCATGATGTACGCCGTGACCGGCTGGATCACCGACGGCGGCCGGATCGTCCCCGGCCCCCAGGGCCTCCCGCCCGCCTTCACCGACCTCTACACCTCCACGTTCCTCGGCCTCCCGGTCCCCGCCTTCTACGTGCTGGCGCTCACGGTCGCCCTCTGGCTGGTGCTGGAGCGGCTGCCGATCGGCCGCTACCTGTACGTCGTCGGGTCGAACCCGCGCGCCGCCGACCTCGTCGGTATCCCCGTCCGCAAGTACACCGTCTGCGCCTTCGCCGCGTCGGGCCTGATCGTCGGCTTCGCCGGGGTGCTGCTCGCGGCCCAGCAGCAGATCGGCAATCCGAGCGTCGGACTCGACTATCTCCTGCCCGCCTTCGTCGGGGCCCTCCTCGGCTCCACCGCGATCAAACCCGGCCGCCCCAACGCCCTGGGCACCCTCGTCGCCGTCGCCGTCCTCGCCGTCGGCCTCACCGGCATCGCCCAGCTGGGCGCCGACTTCTGGATCGTGCCCCTGTTCCACGGCGGCACCCTGCTCCTCGCCGTCGGCCTGGCCGGATACGCCGCCCGCCGCCGGGTGCACACCGGCGTCTTCGCGGCCCGCGACGCGCCCCCCGTGACACCGGAGCCGCCGCCCACCCCGCCGCCGGGCGGTACTCCATGACCCCAGTCGCGCGCACCGCCGCCGCGCCCCGGCCGCGTTCTCCCGCTCGTCCCTCCGCGAGGAGTCTCCGTGCACCACAAACGCAAGACCGACTCCGGCGCTTCGAGAGCCCGGTACGCGGTGACCGCCCTGCTCACCGTGACCACCGCCCTGCTCGCCGGCTGCGAACGCGGATCATCGACTGACCCGGAGGAATCCGCCTCGGGCAGGAGCGGCTGCCCCGAGGCCCACGCCGAGGCCCGGGCCGCCGTCAGCCGGGCGGAGCGGACCGACGTCCCCTGGAACGGCCCGACCACCGGCCCCACGGCGGTCACAGGGAGAACCATCGTCTACGTCGCCCAGACCATGACCAACCCCGGAGTCGCGGGAGCCGCCGAGGGCGTCCGGGAAGCCGCGCGGGTCATCGGCTGGAACGTCCGGGTGATCGACGGCGGCGGCACCCCCGCCGGCATCCAGGCGGCGATGAGCGAGGCCGTGACCCTCCGGCCCTCCGGCATCGTCATCGGCGGCTTCGACCCCAACGCGACCTCGCAGCAGATCGCGCGAGCCGATCGGGCGGGCATCCCCCTCATCGGCTGGCACGCGGTCGCCGCACCCGGCCCCAGCCGACGCCCCTCCCTCTTCACCAACGTCACCACCCAGGTCGAGGACGTGGCCAGGATCAGCGCGCAATGGGTCATCTCGACCTCCAACGGCGACGCCGGGGTCGTGATCTTCACCGACGCCTCGATCCCCTTCGCCAAGAACAAGTCCGACCTGATCAGAAAGGAGCTCGCCACCTGCGCGGGCGTGAAACTCCTGTCGTACGAGAACATCCCGATCTCCGACGCGAGCAGCCGCACGCCCCGCGAGGTCTCCTCGCTCCTCTCCCGCTTCCAGAGCGGCTGGACCCACTCCGTCGCCATCAACGACCTGTACTTCGCGGATGCCGCGCCCGCCTTCCGCGCGGCCGGCAAGGACGGCTCGGGCCCGCCGTTCAACATCGGCGCCGGAGACGGCGACCCCTCCGCCTTCCAGCGCGTCAACAGCGACCAGTACCAGGCGGCCACCGTCCCCGAGCCGCTCTCCCTGCAGGGCTGGCAGATCATCGACGAGTTCAACCGCGCCTTCTCCGACCGCCCGGCCAGCGGCTACGTGGCCCCCGGCCACATCAGCACGGCCGACAACAGCGACGGCGCAACGAGCTGGGACCCGTCGGGCTTCCGGGAGGGGTACCGGAAGATCTGGGGCAAGTGAGACCGCAGCCGAGCCCTCATCGGACAGCCCTCATCGGACAGCCCGCATCGGACAGCCCTCATCGGACAGTCCTCATCGAATCAGGACGCCGCGTCGGTCACAGACGAAGGACGATCAGCGCCGTGTCGTCGGTGTTGCCGGAGGGCGGAAGGAGATCGGCCAGGAGGGCGTCGGCCAGGGTCTCGGGGTCGTGCTTCCGGTGGTGGGCCAGGGAGCCGGCGAGGCGCTCCAGACCCGTGTCGATGGCCTCGGTGCGGCGTTCGATCAACCCGTCCGTGTACAGGACCAGGGTGGAGTCCTCGACGAAGGGCATGCGGGCCTGGGGGCGGGCGGCGTGGGTGGGTCGGGCGGCGAGCGGAGGGTCGGTGGCGCGGTCGAGGAAGGTGACGGTGCCGTCGGGGTGCACGAGGGCGGGCGGCGGGTGGCCCGCGCAGCTGTAGGTGATGGTGTGGCCGGCCCAGTCGATGAAGGTCGTCACGACCGTGGTCGACTCGGCGCCCTCGACGGAGCGGGCGTAGAGGTCGAGGGCCTCCAGAGCCTGGGCCGGACCGTCGGCGACGCGGGTGGCCCCGCTCAGGGCGCTGCGCAGCTGCCCCATGGCGCAGGCGGCCGCCAGGCCGTGGCCCACGACGTCGCCCACGGCCACCGCGAGGCCCTCGCCGGGCAGGCCGACCAGGTCGTACCAGTCGCCGCACACGTTCAGCGCGCCGATGGCCGGCCGGTAGCGCACGGCCGCGTCGTGCGGCCCGGTCGGGCCGGGCGGGGGCAGCATCGCCGCCTGCAGGGCCAGGGCCACCTCGCGCTCGTGGGCGTGCGCCGTGCGAAGCCGTTCGTTGACCTCCTGCAGTTCCCGGGCGTGGGTGTACAGCTCGGCCTCCAGCACCCGGGCCCGGCTGTCGCCGCCCGGGCCGCCCCGGGCGCGGATGAGTTCGGTGACCTCCTCCACGCGGTGGACGATCAGGGCCACCTTCCCGTCGGGGCCGAGGACGGGTGCGTTGACCGGGCTCCAGTAGTGCTCCTGCCAGAGACCGGGGCGCTGCCGGTCCTCGATGTCGTAGCGGAGCAGTGCCATCGTGTCGCGCTCACCGGTGGCCACCGCGCGCAGCATCGACGCCTCGGTCTCCCGCATGCCGGCCGCGGCCGGTTCGTTCGGGTTCTCGGGGAAGACGTCGAAGATGTAGCGGCCCAGCAGCTGCTCGCGGGTCCGCCCGGCCAGCCGCAGGAAGTCGTCGTTGGCGTCGACGTACACCAGGTCGGGCGTGAGCAGCGCCACCATGCCGGGCAGAGCCCGGAAGACCTCCGCATAGTCGATATGCGGTTCCCTCATGTCCAGCCTGCCTTGGCGCCGAGCGTCGGTGTGCTGTTCCACGATAGGCGTGAACCGGCCGCGGGGCCCGACAGATCCGCAGCTTCGGCACCGACCTTCTCCCGACCTTCGACTCCGGACGCCCCGTGCCCCTCCGCCGGCACCTGACACCGGCCGCCTTCCGAGCCTCTGAGCAGCCGCGGGTACCCGCCCAGGGGTAGGACCGAAAGAGTGAAGCTCCAAGAGCGGCCCGAGCTGTCCGACGGAGAAGCTCAGGCATCCCCGGGTATCTCGGGGGTCCCCTCCGATCAACTGGCTCATTCGCTGACCGTCGGCTGCCCAGCTGGTAATCCATCCCGGCCGATCGCATCACCAATTGCCGGCCGGTCGCCCCCCTGCCTGGGACTGTCGCGCTTCGCGCGTCGAAAAGGTCGGGGATCAAACTGGTCAGTTCCAGTGACGCGCTCTCGGCTGAAATCTATCTTCTGCTCGAACTTGCGAACAGTGTTCTATTTTGCGAACCGTGGCCGTCAAAGGGGACAGCCCGTGTTCGGCTCACGCCACTGGCTCGCTCCTGAGAGCAGTTCTGTTGGCCCTCTTCGCTGTCTTCGTCACCCCGCCCGCCGCTGCAGGGTCTCGGTCGCCGCCACCCTCGGGCGGAATCCGCAGCTCCTCGGCCCGAAGGCAGGCGATTGCTGCGGATCATCCGCAGGGGCACCGGTTCGGTGGTGACCCGGCGGCGGGCCCACAAGGCGCTGCTATCCGCGCAGGGCAGGCCCGTGGCGAAGATCGCCGAGGTGACGTTCACCAGCCCGGACCGGGTCCGGGACGTGATCCACAACTGCACCACCGACGGTTTCGACTCGCTCTACCCGAAGCACAAGGGCAGCCGGCCGAGAACCTTCACCCTCCCCGAGCGCCGGGAGATCAAGAAGATCGCGAAGTCGAAGTCGGCCAGGCACAATCCGCCGTTCTCGACCTGGAGCCTGGCCAAGCCGCCGGACTTCCTGGTCGCCTTCACTCTGTGTTGCCTGCACCGTCATGAGCATGGTGCGTTCTCATGGACTACTGAACGGGATCATGCCGACTCCGGCCACCCGCACCCTGTCAGCCATGCCAACTCCCCTGCAGCAGGTGGGATCTGACCTCGTTCTTGAGGACCTTGCCGACCTTCGAGGTGGGCCAGTGGCCCGGACGCCGGCCATCACAGCCTGGGTACCGTGCCGCGCGGGGGCGCCCTCGGGGATCGGCCGGGTCATGCCCGCCGTCTCCAGTACGGTTCCGCGATGGTGCCCAGAGTCATTCAAGGGGGTCGAACACAGTCTCGGCGGCTTCCTGGCGCTGGGCGCGGTTCGCCGATCAGGAGAGTTGGCGAAGCCTCGCACATCATGAGGATTGTCGATGAGCAGCCCGGTCCGGTGTGGGAAGGACCGACGGCGTGCCCACCGTTGCCGTCTGGGTGACCGCTTGCGGCGTAGGGGAGGTGGGCGGCGGTGCGAGGTCGGTTCCGTAGACGACAACGATCTGCGAGCCGGGTATAACGACGAACCGCGCCGGATGGTGGAGCCTGCCTTTTCCGGTCTGGGTGACCGCAAGCGGCCACTGGAGTACGAGGTCGCCCTCACTGAGCAGCTCGTGCTCGCCGTCCAGACTCAGCAGCTTTCCCTCCCAGAGCCGTCCGTCGGTCAACTGCACGGCCAGCCAGAGGGAGTGTCCCGGCGCGGTCAGTTCGACGGCTCTGCGCATCGGGGAATACGGGGTGTGCCGGGTCGCCGTGCCGCGGTGCCGGGCAATGACCAGTCCTCCAGTCGCCGCGCAGATCACGCCCACCGCGAGCGTGAGGGCGCCCGAGGACATGGCCTGCCAGGGATGACGGCTGAGGTACGAGGTCCCCGTGAGCAGTCCTTCGAGCGGCAGCAGCGCTGTCCAGTGCGGGGCCAGCAACAGAGCCGTCAAGGCCCCTCCGGCACTGCTCATGGTTCCCACGCACACAAGGTCCACGAGCTCCAGGAGGGGACTGCGCCGGCGCCGGGGCAGACGCACCTCGACGATACGCACGTAGACATAGCCGGGTGCGGCTGAGAAAAGCAGAACGATGAGCGCGACAAAACTGGTCGGCATCTCTCCCGGTACCTGGCCCCTCTGCTCGACGTTCTACCGGCCGGTCAGTTCGTACCGGCACCGGAAGCGGCGTCGCCGTTCCCGGCGTCAGGCCCGTCGCCGCTCGGCTGCGGTTGCCGCAGGAGTTGTGCGTCAGGGCTGCGGAACGGATCCGGGAGCCCGGCAGGGCCTGGATCCTCCTCGGCCGGCATGTCGACACCCCTCGCGTCCCCTCCCGTGTCGTCGCTCAACTCGTGTCGATGCACGAGGTCCTGGAGATCCTCATGCGTTTCGAGGAGTTGCCCGAGCCGTTCGTCGAAGTCCTGGTCGTCCAGGTGGGCGGAGCCTCCGTAGAACGTGGCCAGCGCCGCTCGGGTCGACGCGGCCAGGTCGTGCCAGCCGGGGCTGTGGGCGGCGGCTCGGACCCGCGCGTCGGCGACGGTGCGCGGAGGTCCGAGAAAGGACGGATCGGGGGAATCGGAACGGCTGGATCGCACGGTTGCTGATACCTCCGGAGGGCTGGTCCATGGCTGACTGGTCATCTTGTCAGCGACAGCTGCCGAGTTGACCGCCTTTTCCGTGCCTTCCTGGGCATAAATCATTCATCGTTACGTAATGTGGAGGATGAGAACGCGACTGGATCCGGCCGTCCGGAGACGTCACCAGGCGCGAGGCCCGGGCAGAGGAGCACGGTGGTCGGGGATGGCATGCCCGGTGAGTACCGGGACTTCACCATACGCCTGGAAAAGACGCGGAGCGGGACGAACAGGATCGGGTTCGACATCTGTGCACCGGGGGTTCGGGAGCCGGCGAGCGTCTCGGTCGACGTGGCCCGACAGGTGGCCAGGGAGTTCGTCCAGCGCGCGTCCAAGGACGATGGCCTGGCCTTCGACATGGGGAACAAACTTCTTCCTGGAGCCGTGGGGGAGCTCTTCCGGCGTACCCTCGCCGACAGCGCGACAGGGCGGCCCGGAGTCCGGTTGTGCATCGAGACCGACAGCCCGGAACTGGCCGCGGTTCCCTGGGAGATCAGCTGTGTACGAACCGGGGGACGGGGGATCGCCGAGGAAAGGGAGTACCTGTTTCTCATACCCCGGGTTTCCGTGGTTCGCCGACCCCTCGTCCAGGTCGGCAAGGCGCCGCCCACGGACCAGCCCGCCGGGGCAGTAGTCCTGAGCACCGCCCTGGACCTGTCCGATCCGGACGCAGCGTTCGGCCTGCCTGTCCGGGACGCGAACCCCCTGGGGCACGGCTCGGTGGGAAAGCTCAGGGACGCGGGCAGACGACTCGTGGATCTCGGGCTCGAGGTCATACCGCCCAAGGACCCGGTCAGTTGTGCCGAGCTGCGCAACGAACTCGGTTCGCCCACTTCGGTGTTCTGTTTCGGGGGCCACGGAACCCCGGAGGGGATCGTGCTGGCCGGGCCGGAGGGCCGAGCGGCCCCGATGCTGATGCCCGCGGAGGAACTCGCCGAACTGCTCCGGGGAGCGGGCGTGCGGGTCGCCGTACTCATCGCCTGCCACACGGCCACTGAGCTGACGGCGGGCTCCTCGGCCGCGAACGAGGGCTGGGCGAGTGTCGCGGCGACCCTCGTGAGGGGCGGAGTGCCCTGGGTCATCGGCATGCGGGGCATGGTCGCGGAGAACACTGCGGCCGAACTCACCCGCGAGTTCGTGCACGGACTCGCCGTGGACGGCTCTGTCGACAACGCGCTCGCGCGGGCCCGGCGCCGGTTGCCGTCCGGTGGGTGGCTTCCCGTGCTGTACAACGCCAGTCAGGAGCGGGAGACGGAGGTCCTGCTTCGGCGACGCCCGTCGGACCAGGAAGCGGGACCGCGCGCGCTCAGGGCGTTCCCGGTCGTGCCAGGGGGTTCGGGCGACGTCCGGCGGCTCCCTTGCGACAACGGTCCATGCCGTCTCGATGTGTTGTGGGGGCTGGACCGGGGCCCGTTCCGCGGCGTGCTGGCCGACCGCTCGGGAGCCGATCTCGTCGGGGAACTCAAGGAATTGGAGGAAGGGGCGCTGCGGTCGGTGACCCAGCGGTCGGAGGACCGGCCGGCCCTGGGGCAGGAGGCGAACGCGGACTCGCTGTTACCGCGGCGGGGGTGGTACGAGGTGCGGTGCGAGGACGTCGAGACGCCTCGGTCTCTGGAGGCCCTCAGGGCCCGGGTCACGCACAGCCACGGGTGGACGACCCGCCTTGCGCGGGACCCGGGCGGCTCCGCGATGGGGTTCGTGGTGCGCTGTGCGGTGCCGATCCATGACCCGGACGCCGAGTTGCGAAACGGAGCCGCCGCCGGCCACTTGCGTCGGGCGGCGGAACTCGCGGGAGCGATCGGCTCGCTGCTGCCCGACGCGGCGCTGATACTCCAGATCACCGCGCAGGGCGAGGAAGCCTTGCGAGGGAACGACGAGAAGGCCTTGCTGAAGGTCGCTGAAGCGGCCGGTCGGCTGCTGCCCCCGCGCGACGACGGCTCGGGCATCGCACCGACGGTACTGACCCGTGTGCGGTGGGGAGACGCCGCGTGTCAGGACCACACGGAGTCGGAACCACAGGCGGGCCGCGCCGCCCAGGACTCCGCGGACCCTGAGGCTTCCGAGCTGCTGCTGGGCTACGGTCGGGAACAGGGACGGCGGAGTGCGGCCGATCAGCGGTTGGAGGAGGCCAGGCGACTGCTCGAGAAGGCCGCCGCAATGAGTCCCAGTCCACTCAACGACCCGCAATTCCTGGCCGACTTGTTCCGGACGGACACACGTCCCGCCGTAGTGGCACGGCTCAGCGTTCTGGCCCGGTGGGAGGACGACGAGGCGCTGTACGCCTCCCTTGCCGTCGCCGCCACCAGGGAGGAACACCTGGCAGTCTGGCTGGAGGCCGCGGAAGGGCGTCCGACGCTGGCGGGCGAACCCGCAGGGCCGCCGCCCCCGGCGGGTGAACCCGCCAAGAGCATCCGTCCGATCGACCCCGGTCGGCTGCCGCCCGCACTGTTCCCCGAGCCCGTCGTGACCTGCGTGGCACTCGGGCTCCTCCGACGCGGAGACGACCCCGCGCGTGCCGTGCCGTCGCCGGACTGGGACGGGCTGGTCCGCCCGGACCTGCGCGAGGTCTTCGCGTATCTGAGGTCCGCACCCGAAGGACCGGACACGGAGGCTCGCCGCAGGGCCGATCGGGAGTTCCTGCTCGGCCTCGACACCTACGCGGCCGCGGTGACCGCACTGCGGTCCCGTGTCGGCCGGACCGTCACGATCGCCGAACTGGCCATCGGGGGACGGCTTTCTCCGGCCGGCTGGGCCGCCCTCACCTCGCGCCCGCTGGACACGGAGTCGGTACGGCTGCTGAGCGAAGAACCCGCGGACTGGATGCGGCGAGCCGTCGGCTTCCACCGAGTACGGTCCGAACCCGACGGCCACATCCTCCGTTTCGCCGAGGGCCTCCGCCGTGCGCTCCTCACCCCGCACCCTCCTCTCGCGCCCACCATCTGACCGGACTGCACACGCTCACCGTCCGCCCTTACCTCCCCCGCACCCCCTCCGGTCCGTCCCTCCGTCGCCGCCCCGCACTGAAACACGAGGAGAGTCCGTGCTCGCCGCCTGGTACTTCTGTTCCTGTCTCGGTCTCACCATCCGGCAGAGCGCCGACTACCTCGACATCGTCGAGATCCTGCGCTCCAAGAAGAGCCACCCGGACCATCTGGCCGCCGCCGTCGAAAAACTGGCGGAGTGCGAGCCCGCCCTGCGTCTGCACGGACTCGTGTACGTCCTCACGGCGCCCCGGCGCGCGGAGTTCGGCCCCGACGCGCTGTCCGCCGCAGCCCGTCTCTGCGACGGACTAGCCGAGTGGGCCGTACCCGCGGAGCCGGAAGCCAGACAGGCGCTGGGCGGCCTGCTCAAGGAAGCCCTGGGTGCCTCCCGGGACCGGGGATTCGTCGAACGGGTCGAGGAAGTACTGCGAGGCTGCCCGCCACGGGTTTCCGTCGCGACGGAAGCCGTCCCTTACCAGGACCCCGGCGACACCCTGCGGGAAACCCTCGCGCTCACTCTGCTGGTGGCTGCCGTCCCGGAGGAGGCGGCGGACGTCGCCGCGCTCTGCGTGGGTGACGACCGCCCCGACGTCGTCACCTACGCGCTGGCGAACCAGCTGGGCCGGCTGCCCCTGCTGCTCGCGCTCGACGCCGTACTCGCCTCGTCCCCCGAGGAGGCGGACGACATGGTGCGCGCGGCCGTCCGGCGCGCGGGCCGGGGCTCGGCAGACCTCGAACCCGATCTCCTGACAGCTCTCGCCCGGTCCTGGTTTCCCCTCTCCTCTCCGGACCAGGACGCCATGGCCGTCGCCGACCAGGAGGACTGGGCCTCACCGGACCCGGAGGGCCTCGCGGAACGGTTCGAGAACGAACTGGGCACCGGACTGCTCCTGCGGGGCTGGGCCGGGATCGGAAGCGGAGCCCGATCGGGACACTCGACGCGTGGTGAAGTGCTCACCCGGCTGGGCTGCGAGTCCGACGACATCGCCGCCGAGCGTGTGCCCACCGCGTTGTGGCAGCTCGTTCTGTGGGAACTGTTCGCCGAGCATGATCCGGTGCGGGCGCTGGCGTCGGCGGCGCGATGGTGGGGCGCACCCGCGAAGCACGAGAAGCGGACCCTGCCCGACGGCGCCCTCGCGGTCCTGGCGTCCACCGCGGCGACCGACTCCGAAAGGCAGACGGCTGTCGAGTGGATCGGCACCATGGTGAGGGGAGGGCTCCGGCCGGGAGCGGAACCCGCGGTCACCCGACGGGACGATCCGAACGGCCTCCCGCCGTACCTGGTCTGCTCGCCGTGGATGTGGCGGCGCGACAACCGCTACTCGCTGGCCCGTTACCGAGGGGCCCCGGAGAACTTCCCGATCTGGTACGACGGTTGGGACGATCTCGATCTGCTGCGCGTCACGGCGCTGGCCCCGGTGGCGGTGCGACTCCTGCGTGAGGCCGATGCCCCGGACTCCGAGTCACTGACAGACCCCGCTGTGGCCTTCCTGTTCCACGCCAAAGACGTGTTCACCGACCCTCGTCGGCGCCTTTTCCTCATCTCGCTGCGCACCGAGTCACACCCCGAGAACCTCACGGTCCGCCCACCGCTGGCGGCCCTGATCCGTCACGCCCATCTGACTGTGGGACGCGCCGGCCGCGGTCTGTACCCCGAGATTCCCGTGTCGAGGTTCGCAGACTTCCTGGTCGGCGGTCCCGGCGATACTCACGGAACCTTCGACAACGGGCAGTGGAACCGGCTGTTCTCGCGCCCCGCTCTCAACGGCGCGCGTGACTGGATAACCGACTCCGCGTCCGGCGCCCGACGCGTCGGCAACGAGGAGAACGACGGGGCCGGCTGGTTCGACGGAAGCGTCCCCCACGCGCGCCGGGTGCTGACGGCAGCCGTCGGACGACTTCTCCCCCTGGACAGGGAGGAGGACCCGAAGAACCTGAAGAAAGCGGAGAAGAAGGGTTACGCCGCGCCGCGCACGCACATGTCCACCACGCCCTTCCTCGTATCGCTCGCGGGGGACTTCTCCCTCGACCTCGTACCGGAGGCCCGCGACGAGATCGACCGGGACTGGATGACCTCCTCCCGGCTGGAACAGTTGCTCGCCAAATACCGCTGGAACAAAGAAAGATCGGAGAAGGAGAACAGAACGACGGAGCCGGGGATTATCTCGGAAACCCTGCTCGTGGCCGACCGCTACCCCGCACTGCGGTGGCGGCACTACCAGGAGTCGATCGCCGAACTCGTTCCCGATCCGTACGACCCGCGGCAGTGGCAGCACAGCCGGGAGAACTTCGACAAGTTCCTGGAAACGATGGGCGCCGCCCCGTTGACGCTGCACACGCTGAGGCTGGCCGCGCTGCTGGACGCGGACAGCCTGGCCGACATCCCCGAGGGCGAGGAGTGGATCAGCTCCTGGCGGCGGATGATGGACGCCATCACACATCGGAGGCATCTGGGCCGCGTCATCCGCAGGGTGGCCCTGGAGATGTTCCGGACCCCCGACCATGGCGTCGACGCCCAGGACCGGGTCACGGGAGTGCTGGAGCGCGTTGTCGACAGCGTTGTGGCCTTCAGCGCCGAAGCCCCGCGATACTACCAACTGCTGCTGTCCGAGGAGGCGTTGAGACCCGGACCGAACGCGGTGGAACCGCTGCCGCCCGAAGGAATGAACCGGCTGCGGAAGCGGGCCGTGGAAGCCGTCCGGCGACGTCAGTGGCATGAGGACCGCACCCTCGAGCCGACGACCGGCCCGTGGGAGGTCATCCAACGGCGACGGTCCCGCGCCGAGATCGACGCCGAGGTCCGCGCTTTCGTCGCCGAGTCGGCCGTCATCAGCCTGACGTCCGACCCGGGGCAGACCTTGGGGCACGTCTTCGTCCGGGCGTGGGAGCAGCACGCGCTGAGTCCCACACAGCGTCCCGGCGACGAGCGGTCGGATCCCCGGCTGGTCGTCTCGAAAGGCTTGCGGCACCGGACCGGACAGTCGTGGTCGGGCCTCGCGCCGTGGAGACTGCGCTCCGCGCCGGGCGAACAGCCCACCGACCGGCCCACCGACCTTGTCCCGCTCGCCCCGGCCGAACGGCACGAGCTCCTCGCTGCCTGGCGGGCGATCCCGCTGCAGCGTCCCGTCCTCGGCATGGTCGCCTCTCGTGACGACGCGCACGGCATACAGATCAACTGGGGCGGCGGCTTCCCGGTGACAGCCGAGGACCGCGGGCGGCTGCGTGTCGGCGACCCCTGCGTGGTCCAGGTGCTGTGGGACGAGACGGACCAGGCCTGGCGGCAGGCAAGAGGCGACACGGCGTTGCCCGCGGGCCGCGCCGACCCGGTGGACGGCGAGGTGCGCGCCGCCCGGGTGACGTACGACGACGGACGGCCGCGGGTCATGGTGGACGGGGTCGTGGGCGACGTGCTCGACGGCAACGCCGTCGCCGCCACGCGCTGGGAACCGGACCTCTCACAGGTGCTCCCCGGACGGACCGCCCCTCCCTCCCCGGACGTCCAGTCGGAGACTCCCGCGCGGTGGGACGCCGCGACGGGCTGTTGGCTGCCCGTCGACCGCTCGCTGACGGAACTCGTCGCGAACGACCTTCCCTACAGGACGCCGGAGGGCCGGCCCGCCGGGGTCCTGGTCTACGCGGGCGAGGGAGAGCCGGACCGTCGGGAGGAACACGGGGCGCGACGCTTCTCGACCGTCACCGGCCGCACCTACCTGCTTCGGACCGACGACTGGCAGGACCCGGAAGCACTCGCGACCGCACTCGTCCCTCCGAAGCGGGCAGCGACCGCCGCCGACGTCGACGAGGCCGAGGAGCAGGAGCTGGCACCCGTCGCGGGCATGCTCGTCTACGTGACGCTGGGCGAGGGCACCGATCGACGGCTGAGGCTGCTCCAGGACCCGCCCGAGGGCACGCAGCCGCGCTGGCCGGGCCTTGCCCGGGGTGCGTGCCGTGACACCCGGAACCCGGACTGGCTGGGTCTCTTCGACGAACCGGAGTCCCGGCCGTGGCGGGCCACCATCGACACCGATGAGGACGGCGACACCCCCGCCCCCGGTACGACCCCCCTTTGGCGCGTGAGGGTCGACGACGTCACCGGCTATCCCGCGGGCGCCGGCTTCCCCCCTTCGGTGGTCGTCACGGGAGTCGAAGAAGGCGAGGGCAGGGAACGACTGTTCCGGCCGCGGCCCTGGGACGAGCGGGCCGCCCGGGCCGCCCGGGTGACCGGTGACCCGGTACGGGTCGAGCACCTCGACGACGCGGACCGTCCCCCGACCGGAGCGCGCTTCGACGAGTTCTGGCGCGTCGAGCGCGACGACGTGATCCCTGTCCGCTCGCTGGGCCGTTCCGGCTCCCGCGGGCCGACGACCGGCGCCTTCGCGGGGGCCGGCTTCCCGGTCCGGCTGGACCGCTCCGGGCTCCTCCTGGAGGAGGAACCGGTCGCCGGACTCATGGTCAGGGTGGAGCAGGTCGGGCCCGCACCGGAACGGCCCGCCCGGGACGCGGTGCCCCTCCGGGAGGCGGAGCTGGCCGCCCGCGTCGGGGCGGACTCGTTCCCTGCCGGCGAGGCCGAGGGCGTCGTCGTCAGGCTGGTACGCCCCGCCGACGGGGCAGTCACCTCGTACGGCGTCTGGCTGCGCGCACCGGGGGAGCGGCCGCGTCTCTGTGAGCTGCCGGCCACGGCCTTCCGCGCGCAGGTGACCGACATCGGCACCACATTCCGCGGGACACGCGCGCAGGACAGCTGGCTCTTCACCCCGCGCCAGGTGTCCGGCACCCCGCTGTACCAGGTGAGTGAGGCGGTGTCGGAGCCCGGGGAGCCATGGCAGTTCCAGGCGCTCGTCCGCCGCCAGGGACACCGGGATCTCGCGCTGTACATGCGGCGGGACACGGGCGGCATCGTCATGGCTCCGCCCCCGGCCCGGCGTCCCCGCGCCCGGATCACCGTGCGCACCACCCTCGGCACGCGCTTCGTCGGGGCCGGCCAGGTGTCCTTGTCACTCGTGGTCGCGCGCATCGGGGCATCCCACGCGGTGGGCACGCTGCCCGTCTTCCTGACTGGAAAGAGCGTCGTTACCGGCAAGGCCGTGGTGACCGGCACATACTTCGTCCTCACGTCCGGCGGTCGGCCCGAGGACGGGGCGGCCGGTACGGGCCTGACCGGGTTCCGGCGGTGCTTCGACGTCGGCCCCGGCACCCGGCCCGCTCCGCGGAACACCTCCCCCCGACCGCGCACCCAGGAGGATCTCTGGCGCCAGGCGGCCGCCGAGGGCCGGCCCCGCACCGAAAGGGGAGAGGTCCGGGCCGGCGCGCTGCATGTGGCCGGGCACCGAATCCCCCTGCTCCCGGGGGACGCTCCCCTGGTCAGGGCCGTCCGGTACTCCTTCAACGACGTCAGGGCGCGGATCGTCGTGGAGGGCGGCGCCCTGATGGCTTCGACTGAGCAGGTGCCGCACTTCGACGCCGCCGGGTTCGCCCAGTACCTGACCGAGACGGCGTCCGTGCGGCGCGGACGCACCTATCTGCTGAGCCGTCTGCACTACGTGGGCGCCGACCGGCAGGACGGCGAAACGTGGTACCTCTTCGAGTGGGGACGCGGATACACGGTCCTGCTGCGGGCGGCGGAACTCACCTGCGATGGACAGCCCTGTGGCGAGCCGTTCCCGCTCTACCACGGCGACCGTCTGGCGGCAGTGAGGCTCCACCGGGCCCCCGGCTCACCTGGGGTCACGCTGGATTTCCGCAGGGACGACATCCGTATCCAGTCGGGCACCCGGGTCTACGGCGAGGCACGGTACGACCGCCTCGTCCACCAGATCACCGTCTTCGCCGATCCCCGCACGGGCGTGGTCCGGGTCAGGCGGGTCCGGCTGACGCCGCGCTACGAACCGCGGGCCGAGGAGTCGTTCCAGGACGCGCCGATCGCCGCCCACCTCACCAGGGCCGATCAGGAGAAGGTGCTGCGGCTGCTGGGCGACAGCGCCGCCGCGACGGAACTGAGCGTGCTGGCCCGCTTCGACCAGCGCGAGTACGACAGGAGCGAGGGCGACCGGCGCACCTTCCACTACGAGGAGCCCGGATTCGTCGGCGCGGGCGATTCCGGCGACCGGGTCTTCATGGTCGCCGCGGGTATCACGCGCGACGCCGACGGCACGTATCTCACCCTCGGCCTGCCGGACTCGGTCCGGCAGGCCGAGGGCACCGAACAGTCCGTACGCTGTCTCTTATACACAACGGACGCTGCCGACGCGCAGAGGGGTGAAGATCGCGGGGGT